>JAYTUF010000596.1:0-20662 GCA_043744755.1 Anatilimnocola sp. | reverse complement strand
TTTTGTCGTCGGTGAAGTCCGCTCGCCGGGTCGCTATGGGATGGAAGGGCCGACGACCTCGATGCAGGCCATCGCCCTCGCTGGCGGCTGGAACCAGGGAGGCAACTTGCGAAACGTGGTCGTCTTTCGTCGGGCGGACGATTGGCGGCTGCTGGCGACCAAGCTAGATCTTCGGGGAGCTCTGTATGGCGAACGCCCCATGCCCGCCGATGAAATCTGGCTGCGTGATGCCGATATCGTGGTCGTCCCCAAGTCCTCCCTGCAACGGGCCGACGAAATCATCGATATGGTCTTCACGCGGGGCGTCTACAAAGTGTTCCCGATCAACTTCAACTACACGTTCAGCAATGGTGGTGGCACGGTGATCACGAATCCGTAGTCGTTGTAGTATCGATTCAATTCCGACATCTACGTTTCGCGGGCCGGCCGTGGCACTCAGCCATCATGTCTAGTCGAAAATGGCCCAATTTTGCTTGCGATGCATTGTCATGGATTTAGGGCATTTCCGTGCATTTCCATGCATTCCCGTGCATTTCCGTGCGATTCCGTGCGATTCCGTGCGATTTCCGTGCAATTCGACGTTAACCTTTGCTGTTCTTGCTTTTAGGCGTTGTCGTCGGCGGATTTACGGCCTCATGGTCAAATTGCCAAAAGCTGCCCCTGCCGTGCCCACCAGACCGTAATAAATGTAACTGTTTGAGTAGATTGAGATCGTCGCGCAGAGTGCTCGTCGGCACTTTTAAATCGAGAGCAATACGAATTTGAGTAATACTTCGGCGCGCGCCATCACTCAAAACATGGAGAATTCGTCGCTGACGATCCGTGAGGTCATGACTGATGCGATGGGGCGGAATATAGGCAGAGGGAATGAAACGGACGATCATTTCACCGGCTCGCTCCTCGAACTCTGGTTCAGGATGCCCCGCCTCGACGCACAGGGTTACAATTTTCTGTGTGCCGCGCCCCCAGCGTTCAATCAATCCACGTCGAAAAAACACTTCCGCCAACAAGGGATTGCGAGGCTGCGACCGGTGATCCTTCTTTAGCATGTCAACGGTCAGTCCAAAGGGAAGCATTCCCGCACTGGCGATTTCCAAACGATTATCGAAAATGGCAATGCTGATCGCACCTCCCGCGATCGAGTAATCGCGATGACAGATTGCGTTTACCACGGCTTCGCGCAGAGCCAACGTGGGAAATAAGGGTTCATCAAGCCGCGTGAGAACGCCTGGCTCGAAGCGTCCGGCGACCGGCAAGTGCCGGCGGAGAAACAGCATCGCCTCGTCGAGCAAAGCGAACGCGTTCCCATGCACTTGCCGCTGGTCAATGAACTCATCCTTAATGACGCCTCGAAAGCGTGCCATCCGCAGTCCGCACTGAGGGTATCCGGGCATGACGTCTTTGGCAAAGGCCACTACAGCGGCTTGGAAGAGCTTACGATCCTTCATCAAATGGAGTTTTTTCCAATACCTCCACCGGACTTTCGACCGAGGCTTCCAACCGATTCGCGTTCACAGCTTCCCGTACGGTCCGCGTCACTTCTTTGCGATCCAGATCTCTCAGCTGGAAGCCCTCAGCCACCTGATTTTCCCAACGATGTTGTGAGTGTCCACGTTCCAGCAGACGCCGTTCAAATTCTGCCTGGGGCATGAGGGAAGTGGTACTTCCCACTCGCTTAAATGCACGACCTTGGTAGGCATAGGGGGCCGAAGTACGGATGGTTGTCTTGAGGGCCAACACGTCATTCGTTTCGGAAACTTTCACGCGAGTTTGCGTGACGGTCACCGGCGGATCGAGCTTTGCGATCTCGGCTGCAACTTCCCGCAGCGTGGCGTCGGAAACCGTTTGTCCGATGACTTTACCCGCCGCTGATACTCCGAAGAGTACCGTTCCGCCGTGTCCGTTAAGAAAGCCAGCAAGCGTTTCCATGCCCCCTTTAAGATCACTGGTCGACCTCTTGAACTCCAATTCTTCCGATTCGCCAGTCGCCACAAGCTGATGAAGTTCATCGAGATTCACAAATTTACCCTTCGAATGCATCAAACGCGCCTCTACCCAAATCCCGCCATCCGTCGCAGCGACCACTCGATCGCCAGCAACCCCAGCATCATCAACCATAAGACCGGGCTGTCCCACAGCGGCTGGCGCGAGACGAGCGAATCGCCAGGCTTGGCGGGCATTTGGTTTAATACAGCGAGCAACTCTCCCGCATCTTGCAGCACCTTACCGTCCGTGGCAGCAGCCAGCTTCTGCAGATTCTGTGGCTGAACCTGTGGCTGCAGCAGCTCGTGCAGGTCGGGCAGGATTTGCACGTTTAAATTGCTGCGCGCGATTTCTTTCCCCTTGTGCGTGGCGACAACGGCGATGGTTTGCGTTTGCTGAATGGCCTGCGCGTCGGTTTCAAGTAGATCGAGTGCGGCGAGCTCGGTGAGCGAGAGTTCACCCCGATATTGCTTGCCCGTGCCGGTCGGCTTTAAGGCAACGCTCGCACCCAGGCGGGGCTTGGCGTCTGGTGGAGTGAGAAACGAGGCAGTCACCTCATAATCAGTGGTCACTTTCAGCTTCTCGTCAAAGGCCGTTGCTTGCAGCACCACCGGTTGACCGACACGGTAGATCACGCGGTCGGCAGTGGCCCGTAACCGTTTGTTTCCCGCGGCGGAGTTCTCTGCCAGCCAGCGGACGATGTTGCGCCAGAAGCGGCGGAAGTAGCGGTTGTCCCCTTCACCCCACTGGGATTCAAAATCGCGGCCCCAATCGGCCGTCGTGTCCGGCGCGAAGGCGAAGGTGCGGCCGCGGCCATAAGGCTGCGCGGCGAAGATCGGCATGATGCCTGCCTGCGGAATGGGCTGCGAAGAAACCGCGAGCACGGTAGCAGCCGGCTTCAAGCGGTGCATGTAATTGGTGCCGTAAAAGACCGGCATCGCGGCGATGGCCCGCTTGTTCTGCTCGGGGTCTTCGAGGATGCGCCAGATCGGATGGGCCCGCGCTTCGTCCGAGACGGTGACGTTGAACGAATGATAAAGCCAGCCGCGGCCGATGGCGCCGCCGGCCATATCGATGGGAATCAGCTTGTCCCACGAAGTCTGATCCCAGCCGCCGGCGCCGAAGCTGGTGATGCCGCCGACCATCGCAAAGCCGCCGCCCCGCTCGGCGACGAGTTCCACCGTCCAATCCAGTTGCTCGCGGGTGAAGGCGCCGAGCGAAATATCGCTGCAAATGACCACGTCGTATTGCAGCAATTCCTCGCGCGTCGCGGGATAGCCGCGGAGCTGATCGTCCACACGGACCAATCGCGGCCGCTGCACGTACTGGGCGTCCGCGATCATCGAGAGGCACTCGATGTCCTTATCTTCCTGCAGCGCGTCATGCACCCAGCGATATTCCGCGCCGCCGGTCCCTTCCATATAGATCACTCGCAGCTTGCGATTCGAGCGGGCCAGATGAAACGGCACGCGGTTGTTCTGCTGCGTCACTTCGCCCGGCTGCGGCGGCAGCAGCAGTTCCAGTTCGCCGAAGTCTGGATTGGCTTCCACAACGAGTTCAAATGATTGCGGCTGACCGGTGAGCGTGACGGGGAGCGTAGCGACCGGCGGTAGCTTGGGCCGATCCTTCGAGCGGACTTGCAACACGACGCGCGTCCCCGCGTAACCGCTACCTCGAATCACGCCGCGGATTGGCACTCGCGCGCCGGCATCGACCTGCGGAGGGATCACCAGATCGTCAATGGCCAGATCGCCGCGCAGCTCGGAGTTGCCCACGGCATACACATGGATCGGCACTTGCAGTTCGCGATAGATCGCGGCGACTTCTTCGAGTCGATCGGCGTCGTCCGCGATGCCATCTGAAAATACGACCACAGCGCGAGGTGGCTCGCGCGTGAAGCGGCTGGGCAACTGCTCCAGCGCCGCGGCCAGTTGCGTGGCATCGTCGCGAGGCGCGAGCTGTGAAACATCCGCGGCGGACGTCAACTGCCGACCGAAGCGGAAAAGTTGCACTTGCGGGCGATCGGGCTGAGTCAAACGGGCATCGACGTCTTGAATCACCTGCTGCACGCTGGCCGCGCGGCTGAGCGGTTGCTCAAGAGCCATGCTGCGGGAGCCATCGACCAGGAAGTGAACAGTCGCGGGCTTGGCGGGCAACCGTTGCTCGCTGCGGCGGACCGGGTTGAGCAGGATCATCAGCAGCAGGGCGAACACGCCAAGCCGCGGCAGAAACAGCGACCAACTGCGGAGCCGATCCGAGATGGCTGTCCGCCGCGCGACGATGACGAGCAGCATGATGGCAAGCGCGGCGGCGAAATACAGGCCGAGCGAATAGGGCCGTGACCATTCCGTCATCGGCTACCTCAAATCGTCGGATAGCGTGCGATAGTACTTTTCGACGAGCGCTTTGTACTCCAGCGGCACCGGTTCGTCGGAATCTTGCAACGCGCCGGCCAGAATGGCTTCCTGAATCTTCGTTTGCAAAGCCTTAGCCACTTCGCCGAGACCTTGATAATCGCCTAATTGATCCCACGAGTAGAAGCCGGGCGGCACTTCCTGCTTGCTGTTCGCCTGGAACTCCATGGGACGGAGCTTATCGTCCGGCTTCAATGGTTGATCTCCACCCAACTTGCGGAGGGCTGCCGTCAAACGCTTGTCGCTCTCGGCCAGCTCATGTAGCCGCTCTTGCAACTCGTCCCATTTCTCGGCAGTTCCCGGTGCTTGACCGCCGGAACCGTCGCCCGGCTTATTACCTTCGCCCGGTTTTTGCCCCACGCCCTTCTCTGCCTGTTCACGCAGCTTCGCGAGTTGCTCTTCCAGCTTCATCAGCTCTTGCAACTGGGGTTGCGACAACTGACCCTTGGCGGCGCCGAGCGCTTGAGCCAATTGAGCGAGTTCATCCCGAGCTTGTTCCGCGCCGGCTTTGGCGCCGGGTTTATTACCTGCTTTCAAGTCACCGGCGGTCCGTTCCATCCCCAACGCAATCTCGCCCGGCTTTTGTTCGGCGGCGATTCGCTCCAGTGAGTTTGCCGCCTGACCCTTCTCCCCCTTGGCATCCTGACGCAGCCTTTCCAACACTTCCGCAAGCATCTTGGCCTGCTGGGCTAAGTCTTGTTGGCGAGCAGCGAGTTCTGCGGAGGAAGTGCCTTCGCCAGTCTGCCCTTCACCAGGTTTATCACCTGCCTTGCCTTCACCTGCCTTATCTCCTGGCTTATCTCCTGGCTTATCGCCCCCGACCTTGCCTGCCAGTTGCTCTTGCTCGGCCGCCAGTTTCGCCGCTGATTGCTGCGCCTGGTTAAGCCGTTGACCAAAATCCTTCTGGTTCATCGCGGCCAGATGGGCAGCCAATTGATCGAGTCGGTCGGCTGCCTGCTCGCCTTGCTTGCTCGCGGCTTCGCCCTTGTTTTGTTCCAGTTCCTGCTGTCCTTGTTCCATCGACTCAGCAGCCCGGGCCGCCTGCTCTTGTGCGGTTTTGCCGGCCAGATCATTCTTGGCCAGTTGCTCTTGAATCTCAGCGAGCTCTTTCTGCATTTGTGCTTGAGACTTCGTGACTTCTTCCTTGGAAGGTTGTGACGGTTCGCCTGGTTTTGGAGATGCCCCGCTGGCTGGATTCTGACAAGCTTGGGAGGCTTGCTGCGACCACTGCCGTTCCCGCTTGGCGAGTTCTTCAAGTTGCTTTTTGTGCTTTGCGAGTTGCTGCTGTTGCTCTTGCTTCTTCTGCTCCGGCAGCCGGAGCTTTTGTTTCTGCTCGCGATCGAACTTGCGACAGGCGGCCGACGAACTTGATTGGCTCAGCTTCTTGCGAAGGTTCTCCCGGGCCATGATCAGATGGGCGAGGGCCTGTTGCTGGGCGGGAACAGCAGTGACCAGATCGCCCGGTTCGAGTGCATTCACCGCCCCTTCCATCTGCCGGCAGGCTTCTTCGAGAGGCAACACGGGCCCGCCCAACTCGGCTAGCCCGCTGGTGAATTCGATGGTCTGATCGAGTAATTCCGTCTGGGCCGCGGCCAGCTTTTTCGCAGCCGGTGAAGCGAGCGGAACCTGATCTTGCGCCGCAAACGACTGCATCAGTTGTTCGCGTTGACGTTTGATTAACTCTTCGAGCGTGACGCTGTTGCCTTTGCAGGCGCCGCCCCCTTCGACGAGTTGAAAGTCCTGCTGATAGGGCCGAATGTCGATGAACCGCAGCGGCGTGATGGTCCGCCGCGGCTTGCCGAAATAATTATCCTCCGCGAAGGCGTGATAGGTCACACTGTCACGATGCGTCAAGCTGCGATCTTCCAGCAATAGTGCAGCCACGGCAGCCAGCGATTGTTCAATCCCTTTCGTATCCGTCTCCCACAGCGTTTGCAACTTGCCGCTCCCCACTTGAAATGCGATCCCCGCTTTGTGGACACCCAAGTCGTCTTCAGCGGCAATCGCCAGCGTCACTTCCGTCGTCGGCGTGACTTCCCACTGTTCCTGCGGCTGAACCCAATTGACTTGCGGCTTGCAATCGAGCGTGACATGAATTTTTAACCGCTGCGGCGGCAACTCCATTTCGTCGGCAGCCTTGGCGATGAGGGAATAGGTGCCGCTTTGGCGAAGATCGTTGAGATCAATTTTTAGCAACGTGCCTTCAAAAGTCGCAGGCGTTTCCATCGAACCAGTCTTCGGCGCGTCCTTATCAATCCGCTGGAGTGAGGCAAACGCTGCGGGCCGATTCAATTCAATTTGCATTGCGACGTGGGAGCCTTCCCAGACCTTCAAATCATAAGTCTCGACCGTCGTCGCCGGTTTCTTCGTATACGCGGGCGGTGTGATCTCCGCCTCAAAATGCTTGATCGAGAGTGGCTGCAGCACGCGGATGTTTCCCGTGGGCAACGCGAGCGGTCCGGCGAGGACTTCAAACGTCACATCCTCGGTCAACTTCGTCAGCTTGGTTTGCACGCTGCCGTGCAGCTTAGTTTCAACTTGTGTTTCGCCCGCGACCTGATCAGCCGCATCTTTCGGCAGCAATTCAACCGTCGTCCATTCACCCGGCTTGCTTTTCAGTTCATAACGCAACTTCGCAGCGCTGATCGCTCGGCCGGTGATTGTGGCCTGGATCAACACACTCTCCCCTTGCTTGACGGTTTTCTGCTGCGGCTCGAATGTCACCTGCGTGTATTGCCAAGGGAGCAGCAGCACGCGACCAGCCGACGTGCGCAGTTCGGGCGCGATGGCGAGTGCGATGAGACATCCGCCGCTAATCAGAAGCAGCGAAAGCACCGCTTGCCACAACCAACGTGAGGGCCCCACTTCGTCCCAGGGCGCGGCCTGGCTGATGGCATAGGTCTCGCTGTGCAGCGCTCCAATCAAGCCGGGCGAAGCGGCCGCGGGGCGAGCGGAAAAATCGCGATCGGCCGCCTCTTGATAATCGAGGGCTGTTCGTAAGCCTTGGCCAAACTCGCTGACGTAACTCTCCACATCGACGGCCGCCCGCTGCAGTGAATAGGGCGCGACCAGCAACTGCCAGCCACGCACCAGGCCAATGATCGCAGCGGATAACACCGCGACTAAGCCCAGCGTCCGCAAGTCCGTTGCCAGTTCCCACCAATAATCAGCCAAGGCAATGGAAGCCAAGGCCGCTAGGACACAGGTCGCAGCGGTCATTAGCAACGCGGCCACCACGCGGCCCAAGATGCGGCCGCGGGTGGTTTCCAACTGGTCCATGACCGCCGCATGCGCTTCAGCGGGTGAGACGCGCGTGGCTGGCTTGTGAGGACGAGCAGGTTCAACAACAGGACGATCCGCAAGCGACATAGCGCCATCTCCGCAGCGGGTGAATTCAATGCCTCTTTAGGGTACTCGATGCGGTGGCGAAAAGAAATGTTTCTCTCGCACCCTACCGGGCCACGCAATTGCACCCACGGCGCAAAACACGGAAACGGGAGGGCCAGGGTCCTGCCGACTCTAGCGGTGCGTTATCAGGCGCGGGTAGAATGGGGCATGAAGGATGGGCGCAACATGGAATTCATGACGTTGACCTTATCAGCGATTGGGGCAATTACTGGCACAATAGCGATCATGATCTCGCTTGCTGTCTACTGGAAAGTGAGTCAGTTGCCCCAACCTGCAAAAACGACGCGGCACGGCATGTACTTCAATTCAAAGTTGGGGATATACGTTGACCGAAAGGACGAAGCTGCCGCAGACATTCAGCCGGTCAAACTTGATGACTAACCGCGCTCCCCTCATCATCTCCATCTCATCCCAAGGATTCCCCTTGATTCCCGCGAAGCCGGCTAGGTCCATTTAAATGCTCACTACCCGATGCCGGGCCGGAAGGAAATATTTTGCTTAAGTTGGCAACCACAGTCGAGTTGAATTCGCTGCGGGTGTTGCTTCGCCCACACGTCGCGCTTTGATCCGCACATAGGGCGCGGCGAAGCGGCTGCGGTGTTCCCACGAACCGGCGGCGGCGTCGGGCTTGGCGTGCAGGGGTTCGACGACGTCTTCGATCACAAAGCCGGCGCGGCAAAGTTGGCCGAGGATTTCTTCCCAGCGATGCAGATACTCGAGCGTCCCTTCTTCTCGATGCCGGCTGCCGACGACTGGCGGGAGCGGACCGGTGCGATAGTAAGGCTCGGTCAGCTCATAACCCTTGGTGCCCGCTGCTACATCGCATTGCAGGCTTTGCGGTGTCTTGTGCTGGCTGACATACAGGCCGCCGGGGCGCGTGATGCGGGCGACCTCGGCATAGACGGGGCCGATCTGCGGCACATAGCAGGTGCTCACCGGCTGCACGACCAGATCGAACTCGCCGGCCCCGAAGCAGCCGAGCGCATCCATCGAAGCTTCGACCGTCCGCAGTTCCAGCCGACGTTCGGCAGCCACCTCGCGGTCCAGTTCCAACATGCCCGGACTGATATCGACGACCGTGACCACCGCCCCCGCCGCGGCGTACAACGGCCCATGCTTGCCGCCCCCCGCGGCCAGGCAGAGCACACGCTGCCCGCGAATGCTCGCACCCAGCCACCCCAGTCCATCGACCGTCTTGAGCGGATCAACAAAGTCATCATCGCGGGCCGGCCGGGTGAACCGCTGCCGGTCGCGGACCATTTCGTCCCAGACCTGTTTGTTATGAGCGTGGTCGGGCATGTGGGAAGTGGCCGAAGGGGCTAGAGGTTGGGCGAGGATAGGGAAAGACCGTGCAAGTCAATTTATGCCCCGCCAGGCCGCCCCTAAATCCCCAATAGCAACTTGAGCCGCGATTTTATTTCCGCATCGGTGGTCGCATCCAGGGCCGCTTGTAACAGAGGACGGATTTTTGCGCCGTGCTTTTTCAGCTCCGTACTCGCGGTGTCGCGGGTCTTGAATTCCTCGGCGCCGAGCTGCGTGATGAGTTCCTTCACGCGCGTCAGGGCGGCGGCATCCAGTGGGACTAGTTCGGCGACATCCGCCGCGCCGCGGACGCAGCGGACGTAGCAAAAGTTCTTACTGGCGAAACAATTGTTCGCGCCCCCTTTAGCGTACCATTGATAGACGAAGGCATAATCTTCCCCTTTGTCGAGGTCGCTCGTCCAATAGGAATCGAAGTTGCCCCCCGCACAGCACATGTTGGGGTTGTATTTGGTGTTGGCGAATGGCTTGTCGGTCGCGGGGAAGATCGCGGCGAATTCCTTGGCCGTGGGCACCCGCCAACCTTCCAAGCCGCCGACCTTGAGCCCTTTGGCATACTCCGCAGCCTGATAGAAATTCCGCTTGCCGGAAACCACGCCGTCCTTTTGCCACAACAGCCCCGTCGCGGTGTCCTCCACGTATTCGCCCTTGTCCACAAAGCGAACCTTGTCCGCCGGCTTCTTGAGGGACTCGGTCCCCTCCTGCGATTGCCCGCCCACTGACCACAGGGCCACGACCAGCAACGCGCCCATTAGCCGCATAAGGCCCCGGTTGCCACCACCGCGCTGTTTAGGAAGGCACATGACAACCCCCTGCTGTTCGAGATGGTTCTGCTTCCAAAGATTTGACCGTGGCCACAGACGTCCAGGTCTGTGCGTCATTCTACGACATTGGCGGACGTCAATCGAGTCCGATGGGATACGCGAGAGGGCGACGCTCTTGCGAAGCCGGCGTCGCTTCACTTGAGCATCAGGAGTTCGTCGCCCGACTGACCCTGCAGCACCACGCTTCATAAATCATCAGCGGCACGAGCCAACTCAGCCAGGCGTTCAGGCAGTACGCCGTTTCTGAATCCGCCCCCGTGACAATCAGAACGCCGGAGATCACGCGCAGTAGCAGGGGCGAGACGAGGAGCATAAACGTGCGGCCCGCCCAGCGCTGATGCGGGGCGAAGCGCCGGGCGCGAGCTGAAGCGATTGCGGCCGCGGCACAGACCGCCGTCGCAATGGCGAGCGCGGCAAAGCCCGCACCGGCAATGAATCCCGCCAATGCCTGCGTCGCCATTACCAGTCCACTGGGCAGGAGTGCGGCGAAGATCAGCAAGCCTAAAGCGCGTCCCGCCCAGCGATGCCAGAGTCGCAATCGCGCTCGTCCTCCGCTCCCGATCAAGAACGCAGCAAGCAGTATCGCGGGTGGTCCGCTGAGAATGTGCGTATAAAAGGCCGCGGCATAGACCGGCGTGAACGATTCCTCGCGTCCAATCAAAAACGCCGCTTCAAAATTGGCGGGAAAGTAGAGACGATACTCAAAGATAATTCCCGATAGGACGCGCGCGCCGAGCAGGATGAGCGCAGTGACTATGATCGCCTTCAGTTCAGGCCAGCGACGCGAACTAATAGTCTGGTTCCACATGCAGTCTTCGTGGGGCAAGTTACTGTTTTGCCAGGCAAGCCATATTGACTGCGCCCCCAGACCCGCGTCGCCGGCAACTCGCGGTAACGGTGCTTCCCTTGCCGTCTGAGTCGAGCCGATCCTGCAAGTGGTAGGCCCAACCACTTGACGCCTTACTTCGGCGCATATGCTTCGGCAAAGGCTTTCTTTTCGGCTTCGGCTTTTTCGACGACGTCTTGCGCTTCGGCCAGGGAAGCTTGCGCGTCGGCGGCGGCTTTGGCTTTGGCGGCGAGAGCGTCGTCCACGACCTTCTGCTCGGCTTGGGCTTTGACGAGTTCGGCTTGCAAAGCGGCGAGCTTATCAGCGACGACTTTGGCGGCAGCCGCTTTCTCGGCGGCCTGCGTGGCGATGGCGTTGCGCTCGGTTTCAAGCTGTGTGGCAACCGTTGTCTTGGCGGCCGCTTGTTGCTGGGCAGCCGCGGCAGCGGCATCCAGTTTGCCACTGGCGCCGGCGAAGGCGTCGCGATCGGCCTGAGCAGTGGCGACGGCGGCGGTCGCGGCGGCGAGTGCTGCGGTGGCGGCATCGACGGCAGCCTTCTTGGGAGCGACTGCCGTTTCCAGATCGGTCTTTTCCTTCGTGAGCTTATCGACTTCGGCCTTGAAACCGGGCAATTGATCGCCAGCGGCCTTGTGAGCGGCGATGACCGACGTCACTTGCACATTCGCGGTGGCCAGTTGTTGTTTGGTTACTTCAAGCGCGGCGGCATCGGCGGTCACCACCGCGGTGGCCGTTGTCGTTGCTGCAACTTTAAGCGCGACAACGGCGACGGCAGCCACTCGGTCCGCTTCGGCCTTCACGCTGGCAGCAGCGGAAGCGGTGGATTTTTCGGTCAGGGCGGGAGCATCGGCGGCTTTATCGGTCGTGGCTTTATCGGCGGCCGCTTTGTCTGCGGCAGCTAAGTCCATTGCGACCTTGGCGGCCGCGGTCTTTTCCGCGACCATCTTCTCGGCCGCGGCCTGGTCATCGGTGGCAACTTTCTGAGCAGCTTGCGCGGCGGTTAATTTCGCCGTGGCGGCGGTCATCGCAGCCGTGGTCGTCTCGACTAACTTCACCGCGGCCAGACGATCTTGATCGAGTTTGGCGATGGCCGCGACGTGCGCGGTGTGCTTATCAGTCGCAGCTTTGAGGACCACGTCTTTATCTACAACGAGCTTCGTGGCGGCGGCGTGTTCAGCTTGCGATTGTGCGAGCGCGGCTTGCTTCGGCGCGACGGCGGCCTGAGCAGCGGCCAGAACTTGTTCCAGCGGTAGCGGATTCGGCGCTAGGACATAAACTTCCTTAGCCTCGGTCGCATCCCAGCCCTTCAGATTGCCGAGCCAATCGCCGCCGACGACCCGCTTGCCGTCGTGGACAATCACGGCCCGCAAGGCCGGTTCGGTGAAGTTCGGATAGGTCTTGATCGCGGCGCCATCGCCGGCCCAGAGCTTGACGCTGTTATCGCGGCCTGCGGTCGCAATCCGGCCGTCCTGGGCGTAATGCACGCTGAAGACGCCGCCGCCGTGAGCGGGCCAGGTCTTGATCTGGTTGCCGTCGTTCATTTCCCACAGGCGAACGCTGCCGTCTTCGCTGCCGCTAGCCAGGACGTTGGAATCGGGCCGCCAACTCACGGCGCTGATCGAGCCGGTGTGACCACGCAGCCCCAGATACTCGCGCGCGGTCTCGCCTTCCCACACGAACAGGCCGCCGCTGCGGTCGCCCGTCGCCAGCAGAACACCATCGGGGCTGAACTGAACTGAAGTCACCCAGTCGGTGTGCTTCTTGACTTCGTGCAAGAGCAGGCCGGTTTCAGTCGAATAGATTCGCACGATCCGGCTGGGGCCGCCGAGAGCGACCATCGAGTGCGTGTTGTTGATATCTGCGGCGAGAACCGCATCGAGCTCTTCACCCACCTTTGCGATTCGTTTGCCGGTCTTCACATCGAACAGCACAACGAGACCCGAATGCCCGCCGCGACCGCCACCCACCAGCAGCACGCTGCCGTTACGGCTGAACTGCAGCACATGAGGGATGCCTTCCGGGAACGGCAATACGCCGAGGAGCGCGGCCGTATCGCTGTTGTAGAGCGAGACTTGCTTCTGGCCTGAGACGGCGACGAGCGGCGCCCAGGGACTGGCCGCGAGAGCGGTGATGGCGCCCGCTTTGGCGGTGAAGTGCACGGGTTGCTTGAGCAGACCTTCGGGCATGGCCACGGGGCCGGTCGGTTTGCCGGTGCCGGTGACGCTGGCCAGAGCCAGGTTGTTCTTCTTTTTGATGTTCGCCTTCGAGCCGCTGTTTTCGAGGGCCCCTTGCTCGATCCACTTGCTCAGGATGTCCAGCTTGGCCGCGGCCAGCTTGTCCTGCATCGGCGGCATCTCGGGCTTTTCTTTATGGCTGGTGAGGGCATATAGCCGGCTGCTGTCCAGGTCGCCGGGGAGCACCACTTCGCCGCTGCTACCGCCAGCCATTGCCTTGGCGTAACTATCGAGCACCAGGCCGCCTTTGGCCCGATCCTGCGCATGGCAGGCGAAGCAATGGTCGCGGAAGATGGGCCGGACGTGTTCGTCGTAGGTGATCTTGGGCACGGCGGGATCGGCCGGCTTGGCGGGGGCTTGAGCGAACGCGACAACCGGGAAGATGCTTGCCAAGGCGACGATCGTCAATGCAAAACGGACCATATTCCAACTCCGACATGTAGCGAAACTCGTTGAGAGTTCCGATGATCTGGCGATAAACCGAATCAGAAGTCTGGCGACTTCTGCTACAGGAAACTTAGTGATTGAACAAGAACTCGCGGGAATTCATGATGGCCCAGAAGACGTCATCGAGACCGGCCTGCGGGTTCTCGGCCGCGGTGACGGTGGTCGTCAGGCGTTCGAGCTCTTCCGGCTGCGGCCGCCGGGAGAGGCAGCGGATATAGAGCGATTCGATGATCTGCGGCGGCGTCTTCTTTTCGTCGAGCAGCTTCTTCACCAGCCCGCCGGACGAGATCTTCCCTTGAATCGTGGCCCCGTTAATCATGTGCAAGGCTTGCGACAGCGTGGGGTCCGTCTTGGCATCGCCGGCGCAGACGGTTTCCCGCTGCGAACGGCCGAACGTGGTGAGGAAGTAGTTGCTGGTCCGGCCGTCGGCCACCTGCACGGCGCGAGCGCCGAGCGGCAGGCCTTGGAACTTGTCGTTGGCGCTGGTCACCTGGCTGATGCAATCGAGCAGCATCTCAGCGGGGATGCGGCGGACATTGCCGTGAGCGAAGTTGCGAACGTCGGTCATGTTCGATTCGTTCCGCTCGACTGACCGTTGATAGGCCTGCGAGTTGCAAATATCGCGAACCAGGGCTTTGAAGTCGTACTTGTATTCAATCAACTTTTTGCCGAGTTGCTGGAACAATTCCGGATTGCTGGCCGGGTTGCTGACGCGGATGTCATCGACCGGTTCGACAATCCCCTTGCCGAAGAAGTGAGCCCAGACGCGGTTGGCCACGCTGGTCGCGAAGAACGGGTTTTCGGTGGAGGTCATCCACTGAGCGAGGACCGCCCGACGATCTTTGCCCGCGACATCGGCCACTTGGCCGCCGAGGAACTTCGGCGGCATAACGCGGCCGCCGACGGGATGGCGCACATCGCCGCCGCCGCTGTTGAAGACGATGATCTCGCGATAGTCTTCGCTGGGCTTGCGGCCGATCTGGGCGAAGAAGGCGGCGAAGCTGTAATAGTCGTCCATCGTCCAGCGGTCGAATGGATGGTTGTGACACTGGGCGCACTGGGTGCGAATGCCGAAGAAGACCTGCGCGACATTTTCGGCAGTCTTGAGCGTATCGCGTTCAATTTGATAGAAGTTGGTGCCGGGTGTCTTGAAGGTTCCACCCGAAGAACTGAGGAGTTCGCGAACCATTTGATCGAGGGGTACGTCGTTGGCCACCTGGTCGGTCAGCCAGTTCGAGTACAGGAACATCGACTTGTAGCTAACCTGGTTGCTGGACTTGACCATCAGCAGTTCCGACCACTTCATGGCCCAGATTTCGGAGAACTCCTTGCGCTCCAGCAGTTTGTCAACCAGCTTCGCCCGCTTGTTCGGATCGGCGTCGGCCAGGAAGGCGAGAAAATCTTCTTCGGTGGGCAAGGTGCCCGTGATGTCGACCGAAGCCCGGCGGATGAACTGCTCATCGGTGCAGAGGCCGCTGGGAAGGATGCGAACCTTGCGAAGTTTAGCGGCAACCAGTTCATCGACATAGTTGCCGGTCACGGCCGGCGGCGTGTACATCAGGTTCTTGGGCAGCACGAGCACCTGGTTGCCGACCGTGTGCGTTTCGAAGCGGGCCATGACGAAGGCTTCGCCGCGGGCGGCAGCGGTGACCAGGCCCTCGGGCGTGATCGGGGCGCTGTTGTCGTTGTTGGTCATGAACGTCGCGAGGGCCGTGATGTCGCGGTCCGAGCCGTCGGCATAACGGGCGCGGGCGATGAACTGCTGCGTGGCTCCTTCACCTTCGAGCACGGCGCTGGGCGGATAGAGATCGACGCCGACAACGGCCGGCGTGGGGGCGGGGTCGTTCGGAGCGCCCGCTTCGAGCCAGCGAAGCAGCGTGGCGTAGTGTTCGGTTTCCACGCCAAACCGCTTGCCGCCCGTGTGCGGCACGGAGCCGGCGGTCTTCTCAACCAGCAGGCTGTCTTTGGGCGAAGCCAGGTTGATGCGGCGGGTGCTCATTTCGCGGGTGATGCGATAATAATCTCCTTGCGGATCGAAGCCGAACAGTGACAGGCGAAAGCCATCCTTGCCGCGAGCAGCACCATGGCAACTACCGGTGTTACAACCGCCCCGCATGAAGACCGGCATCACATCGAGCTGAAAACTGATCCCACGATCAGCCGTCGCGTTCTTCACTTCCACGGTAGCCGCGGCGGTCAGACCTTGATACTCGACGTTGAGCATCGTGTTGCCGTCGGCGGTCGGAAAGAGCGTGGCCTTATCCAACCGGCAGAGCTTGTCGTCGGCCAGCTTGATGGATGACTGCGCGGTGACATCGAGCGTCACGCCATCTTCGCGGGTGGCGACGACCACGAACCGTTGCAAGTCCTGCTTCGTGCTGAGATGCACGTCGGGTGGATAGACGGTGAGCGTGGTGATTTTGCCTTGGGCGAGTGCGGACGTCGCTGCGATCAGTGATAGACCTAGCGACAGGCCCAGGGTTTTGCACCAGCTTGGGGTTTGCTGCGACATGTGGGAAACTCCGCGAGGATGGACGGTATGGTTTGTTTTGAATGGTCGGGATAGCTGCGACTTACTTCTTTTCGGCTTGTTCTTTTTCTAAGCGCAACTGTTCGAGCCGCGAGAGTCGCTTCTTTTCCGGCGGCTTCACGGCCACCGGCATTGGGACGGGCATCGGCGTCGTGGTGGCAGGCTTCGGTGCTTCGACCTTCGGTGGCAGCGGGGCGTCGATCCGCAACTCACCGGGGCCCAGTGTGTGCGTGACCGTTTCACCATCTTGCACGAACTTAGTAATGGTCATCAGCGTCGTGAACTTGCCCGGACGGGCATCCTTCACCACGGTGACGGGGAACACGATTTCGGTCGTTTCTTTGGTGAACTTCACGGGCACGGACGTCGCGCCATTGGGCAGACCAACCAGCTCGCAGGTTGCTTCGCCGACAAAGTCAGTCAGCTTTTCGACCTTGGCGACGAACTCCGTGTTCTGGCCTTGCTCGCACACGCCCTTATCGAACGTGAACTTGAAGAATTGATCGGCGACATTCAGATCGATGAACTGGGTTGCGGTTTCGACCCGGCCGCCCAGGTGTGGACCGCTGCCGAGGGCGACGATCTTGGAAACGCCGATCGCGGCATTGGCGTTGGCCGAGAGGGGGATCGTGGCTTCGGTCTGATTCTCGGCGATGACCGCGCTGACCGAAGAGCCGATGCCGTTGGGGTTGTACAGCAGCCGGATGTTGATCGGCGCGGTATAGCCCATCGCCCGCGTGGCGACGACCTTGAGTTCCATGCTGCCGTTGCGAACCAGCGGCACCTTGGGCTGCACCAGGTCGATTTTGAAAGGAGCGTCATCGGCCAGCGAGACGGCCATCCGGTCGGCATCGTGGCCCCAAACATCATTGTTGTTCTGGCCGCGGATGAGCATCGTCCGCTGGAAGAGCCCACCGGCAACGACGTTGGCCGGGTCGGTCGATTTACCATTCAGTTGCGAGAGAGCGCCGCTCGGCGCCGCATCGGCAGCGGCGATGAACAGCACGGGAACTTCGGTCTTGCCGTTGGTCATCGGCAGCGCTTCGAGCGTCATCCCAGGCGGCAGACCGGCGCCTTCGAGAATCATATCGCCGGCCCAGTTCACGCGCTGGGCGTTGACCATCAGTGCCATCCGGTTGCCCTTATGAACGGTCAACGTGGTCGGAATGTATTGCACTTTCTCCGGCAGGCCAACGACGATCGCCTTCGCCACTTCGCTGATTTCCACGCGATAAACATAACTGGGTCCGCCGGCATTCAAGTGATCGCGGACCGACACCATAAACGTGCCATCGGCGGGGGCGCTGAAGCGGACGTAACTATCGGGGCCGCCACTGTCGTCGTTGTTGGTGATCGCGGCACCCTTGTCATTGTGAATTACCATCACCGAATCAAGCGGCGACCGCAGCGGCTTGCGAGCATAAACCCGCACTTCCAGGGCTTGCCCCATCTTGGCAGTGAACTTGTGAAAATCGATATCGCCTGGCTGATCGATGATGCCATTAAGCGCGATAGGGGCAGCGCCGCCGGCGGACGCGACGTCGAATGTGTTATTCGGTTCCGTCTCGAGTGCGTTGGCCAGATCGACCACGCGGACCGGATTGGGCGAAGGGGAAATACCTTTGTCGTCCTGAGCATACACACCAGGCTGACCATCGGTGCTGGTGGGCATCGTCACGGTGCCGGCGAACTCACCCGCTGCATCGCCAATCCACTTGGCTGGAATCTGTTCACCAGGCTTGCCACCGGCGGGATAGACGGCCGTCGGGCGCGGGAACGAACCGACGTGCAAGCGATAGGCAGCACCGCCGCCAGCGAAAGAACTCTCGCGGACTTGAACAATGTACTTGCCATCTTCAGGCGCGACGATCGAGCAGATCGAATCTTGAAATAACAGGGCGGCATCATCGCTGCGAGCCAGTTCAAAGCGGGCTTCGTTGAGAATGGCGACATAGGGATCGAACATTACGTTTCCCAGCCGCAACCCTTCGACTTCGGCATTCAGTCGTTGACCCTTCTTCAGTTCCACGACGTAGTTATCGAGGTCTTCGTTCGCGCACGTGCCGCTAATGGTCACGTTCATCTGCACCACCTGCGGCGCGGTGAACAGATTGTTCGGCTCCACTTCCTTCAGTTCCGGCAGCGGACCCACGGTGAACGTCCGCAGGTTGCTAATGCCGGTCGCCGATGCGAGTCGCACCGCGTGAATGCCCAGGCGGCAATCAGCGGCGATGGCCACCTTGGCGGTGATGCTGGTGTCCGCGGTGGCTTTCAATTCCTTGACGGTAAAGCCGGGCGAATAGAACAGCAGTTGCTTGGCATCGGCCAGTCGCGTGCCGGGGAAGACCATGTCAACTTCAGTGCCCCGTTGCACGCCGATGGGCGAAATCTGCCCCAAGTTCGGCTCGACCGCATGAACAACGGAACCTAACACCACGCACAGTAAAGCCAATGCGCGCAGCCCAAATCGAAGTACACTCATGGCGGATTCTCGCTTGCATCTTGACGTGTGCCACTGGCTCTGCCAGTGCGGAAGCTGAGGGCGGGCGATTCAATCGCATTGGCCAGGCGGGGGGTCGCGCTCTTGGCGAATGAACGCCCGGCAACGAAGGGACCAATGGCAGGACACAGAATGGGAAACAAACGCGGGGCGGCAAATCGTCAGATGTTGCCGCCCCGCTTATTGTAATCGAAAAACTAAGCGAGCAAGCCCTTAATGATCTTGCCGCCGTCGACAATTTCAATCGGACGATCGCCGGGGGACATCAGTTCCTTGTCGGCAACGATGCCCAGTTGATGATAAATGGTCGTGGCCAAATCTTCTGGTCCGACGGCATCGGTTTCAGGTTCGGAAGCCGTGGCGTTCGAGGTGCCATAGATGGTTCCGCCCTTGATCCCGCCGCCGGCCAGCATCACGCTGAACACCTTCGGCCAGTGATCGCGACCAGCGGTCGGATTGATCTTCGGCGTGCGGCCGAATTCGCTCGAAACCATGATCAGCGTCGTCGCCAGTTGTCCGGTCTTGTCCAAATCCTTGATCAAAGCTGACAGACCTTGATCGAGGGCCGGCAGCGCGGTCTTCATGCCACGCGTGATGCCCGCGTGCATATCCCAGCCGCCGTAAGTCAGCGTCACAAAGCGAGCGCCGGCAGCCACCAGGCGGCGGGCCATGAGCAAGCGTTGACCGGCTGTGTTGCGACCATATTCATCACGCAGAGCCGGCGTTTCAGCTTCGATGTTGAACGCTTCGCGGGCTTGCTTGCTGCTGATCAAGCTGTAAGCCCGTTCATAGAATGTGTTCATCGCGCCGACGTTGTCCGACTTATCACGCTTGGTGAAGTAGTCATTCACGGCATCCAGGGCCGAGCGGCGGCGGGTGAAGCGTTCTTCGCTCACGCCATTGGGCAAATTCAAATCCTGCACCTTGAAGCCACCATTGGCTGGATCAGCACCGAGGCTGAACGGCGCGAACGACGAGCTGAGATAGCCATTGCTGGCGAACTCATTCGGCACGCTGGGAATGCAAACGTAAGGAGGCAGGTTGTTCCGCGGGCCATATTCATGGCTGACCACGCTGCCCATGCTGGGATAGTTCAACGCCGGGCTGGGGCGATAGCCGGTGAACATGTTGTGCGTGCCCCGTTCGTGGGCCGCTTCACCGTGGGTCATCGAGCGGATGACGGCGATCTTGTCGGCCAGTTGGGCGAGCAGCGGCAACGTCTCGCAGAATTGTTCGCCCGTGTTCGTCTTGATTGGGTTCAATTCGCCGCGATATTCGAGCGGAGCATAGGGCTTCGGGTCGAACGATTCCTGATGGGCCATGCCGCCCGGCAGGTAGATATGAATGATGCTCTGGGCCTTGGCTTGCACAAAGTCGTAGTGCTTTTGGTCAGCCTGAGCGGATTTCATCCGAAAGAAGTCGGACAGCGTCAGACCCAAGCCGCCAACCGCACCGACGGTCAACATGGCACGGCGACTCAAACGATTGCCTTCGCACTTCATAGCGATTCTCCAAGGAAGGAATGCAAGCAGAGGTTAGGTGGGCAGCGATCTGGTCAACCGGCAGGTCCGGGCTGTTCAGGTCCGACGCGCGTCGATCGTGTAGCAAACTCTGGACCGGCAGGCGACCACAGGCGGGAGGGAAATCGAAAAGACAGGCGCACACCCATCCATTCAATCTAATGCGAAAATAACCGACCCAGAGAAGCTTGTCAAACTTGTTCTGGGAAGAATTGTGAATCTCGTCGGTTTCCCGGCTGCCTGTTCCGGGGAGGAAAGGTGCGAGGGTGTGAGAGTTGACGAAACCTCTCACGGACCTCCTGACCGCCCGCTGCGAACGAGCTGACTGCTGACACATGTCCTCTTTAGCTGACAACTCCTGTCACTCGATACCTTCGCCGGCGGCTTTTCTCCGACTTTCTGGCGAGTTCCTTGGAATTCATTTGCTCCGCCGCCCAGCAGCGATAAGATCAGGCGCAGTCCGCGAGTCGCTTGTGTGTTCCGTTCACTTCATTCAGGAACCTGCCGCCATGCGTCCCAACTCTCTCTCTCTCAGAATACGCAAAATAAGCGTTCCCGCGCGCTCCGCCAGCGGAGCGATGCGGCGGGTCGCAGACGGCGATTGTTCTTAGAACGTCTTGAGGATCGCGCCCTTTTGA
>JAYTUF010000595.1:0-20737 GCA_043744755.1 Anatilimnocola sp. | reverse complement strand
CCTCCTCGTAATTCAACAACCCCTGCTAAAACGCCCAGCGAAGCAGCCTAGCAAAACAGCCCATGTTTGCCGACACTAATTGATGCGCCGGTCCTAAGAGTCTGGGTAGAGGTAGTTCTGCACTGATCGCTGGCTGGCCGCGCCAAGGAAGCTGAGAGCAGGGACACCGACTGGCCGCCAGGCGTCATTTCGCAATGCGTTCCACTGGAGCCGCATCAAACTGGCTGGATCGCCCAGAAATGGCACTTTCGCGGCTAGACTCCAAAACTCCTCTGGGGCTAGCGGCTCAAAATCCAATTCGCGTTCGGGTTTCGATGGTGATGATTCAGGGGCAAACCCGGTCGATTGAAATAGCGACAAATACTCCTCGAACATCGTAAACCGCCCTCCTAGCGAGCCCGCCCATGGCGGAAATGTTGTCGACCGGACGCCCTGCTGATTTTGAGCTGGCCACAGTCTTTCTGTTAGAGATGCCGTAACGACCCTCGATATTTCCCCAAGCTCAACTGAAGCGAATAAGTAGCTCTTCTAGTTGCTTTATTCGATGTTAAACCTGTGGCGATTGACGAAAACAGTCCGGAGTCGGCACTTCGCCGAAGACGATCAATGCCGCCTTGCCATCGCTTGCATACGGCACGCCGCAGAACGCGTCGTAAATCGCCGCTCAACTGGGCCGCCGTTCGCAATACGTCGACCAAATCTGCTGAGAAGTATAGGGCTAGATTTCTTGTGCGCGCCCTGTGCGCAAATGGGGCCCAAAACAGACTAAATCAGACCATTAGGGTACGTTCTGCGCCTAATGAGCAGAGCGCAAAAAGAAGCCCGAAGTGCCGTTTTACACGGCAAATCGGGCGTTTCTACAAGCGAGGCCGACGGGGCTCGAACCCGCAACCACCGGATCGACAGTCCGGTACTCTAACCAATTGAGCTACGGCCCCCAGTTGGAACATGTAATTTTAGCATGGCTCTCTGGCCTCGCAAGTCCCTGCGGGGCACTTGCGAATTGGTTCTACGTAGACGGCAGCGCGGTGATAGCGGTCGTGCGGAAGTTGCCGCTGAATTGGCGCATGACAACGTTTTTGCCGACTGGGGCGACGGCGAGGATCCGTGAGCTAGGCTTGCAACAGGCCCGCGTCAGGCACGCCTGGTGTAGCCGGGCCTGCTCAGTTTTTGTGCGGAAAGTTTTTGTCGAAATGGGTGACAAAATGAGCAGTTTTTCTCGGTATTTCGATCTGCTGATTCGTCAAATCAATCAGATGGAGCGAGTTCACTGGATCGGGCTGTCGATCGTGGTGCTCGTGGTGGGCATTTTTTGCATGCGCAGCATGAATACGCGCATGTAGCTGACTTTCGTACTTGAAACGTCCTTAGGGCGGGGCCGTGCGCGATGGAACTCTATTTTCTCCTTTCCAGTTCGACTCTCAGTTTCATCGCCTCCTTGGGGCTGCCGGCGTCGGTGGCGCTCGCGGCGGTGGCGCTGCTGGGCTATCTGTTCGGACGACGGTCTCGTCTACAGGCCGACGGTCAAGCGCAAATCCGGCGGGAGTTGAAACGGGCCCGAGGCATCATTCGCGATTTGGAAATTGTCGCCCAGCAAGTCCGTCGCGATCTGGCCCGGCATCAAGGGAGCTTGGGGAAGTTCAGCACGCGGCTGCACAATTTGTGTGCGGCGGGAGAGCAAGATCCCATCGACCTGCTCGCCACTGAAACGGACAAGATGCTCGAGCCGACCCAGCACCTCACCGTGCGTCTGGCGCACGCTTACGAAATGATCCGTCAGCAAGCCAGGCAGTTGATGAGCTTCAGCTCCGTGCGTACCGACCGGCTGACCGGCCTTGACAATCGGCCGGCCTTTGAAGACATGCTGGCCACGCAAGTCGAGATGCAGCAAACGTATGGCCTGGTCTGTTCGCTGGTGATGTTCGATATCGATCTGTTCAAGCACCTGAATGATGAACAAGGTGAATCGCGGGGCGATCAGGTTCTCAAGCAGGTGGGACAGATTCTCGATCAGTACGCCCGCGAGTCCGATATGATCTGTCGCTACGGCGGCGAAGAGTTCGTGGCGCTCTTGCCCGGCACCGGACTGGCCGGCGCGACTACCTTTGCCGAGCGGATGCGCACGACGATTGAAAAGCTCTCGCCCGTGACCGTCAGTTGTGGCGTGGCGGAGGCTGGCCCGCAGGACGACGCGGCGGGCTTGCTCGCCCGCGTGGATGCGGCTCTTTATTCCGCGAAGGCAGCGGGACGGAACCAGGTATTTCAGCACACGGGACGCAACGTAACCTGCGCGACGCCGCGAATCATGGCGGCTGAAGTTTCCGCGAAACAAATCCTGCGCGATGATGCGGCGCGGGATACGCTCCGTGCGGTGTCGAAGACGCTCCGCAATCCTCTTCCCTTGGGTTCCGTCTCGGCGGCCAATGCCCGCTAGAATGCGCTGATCTTAGCCTCGCCGCGTGCGGAATGGTGTAACATTCGCTTCACCTGCGACGATCCTGTTGCAGCGCGAATTCATTCACCTTGCTGCCCGGAGCTACTGATGTTGTGCAGAGCTTGTCGGTTTTTGATTTGGTCTTGGGCATTTTTTTTGGTCACATCGCACGACTGGACCTTGGCAGAGATGGTCGGTCGCGATGCGCAGGGCCGGCCCACCTATTCCCACCGACCGCTGCCGGCAGAGTTCAAGAACCCCATCTCCGACGCCGATGAGCAGAGCTTTCAAGAGCGGGCCCGCGCCGTCATCGCCGCTCAAGGCAAGCTCAAAGTTGCGGCGGGCAACACCTACTTTGAAAACGAGAAGCGAACGTACGGCTATTTGATGGCGCAGGTACTGGCGGGCAATCCGGACGCAGTTAAGAACTTGCAACTGGAAGATGCTCAGGCGAAAGAATGGCACCGGGAAACCAGCGGCATCGATTTGTTCGCTTGTTTCACTCTCAAGCATCAGGTCCGCAAGTATTTTTACTTCGGCGATTTATTGGAAGACGCCTATCAAGAGCGCATGCGTTCCGCTGCCAAATCGTGGACCTCGCAGGATCCGCTGCGGCGGCCGCACTATTTCTCGGTTTTCATTGGAATGACGATGCCGCGCAACTTGGCTGTTGGCGCAACGGCCAGCGGCATGACTGGGCAGAACATGCCCGGTTCCTCTATCGCCAATCAGCGACCGATCAACCGGCCTCGCCGATCTTCGCGCGCTGGAATCAGGGAACTCTGTACGTCGCGGCCGGCGGCACAGCGTTTCTCAGTGAAGTTAGCACCGAGGGAAAGGCCCGGTTTAAGATTGGCACGCCGGCGGAGATTGCAGCCATGATACCGCTTGCAACGGTTGCCGCGCCATAATAGTGTCCGTGACGGGCTGACCGGCCCCGATCAGCGGTGGTGAACTGAGCAACCACGACGTATAATTCGATTGGGAAAATTTCAATCAATTCCCCTCGTTCGCCCGCGTTGAAGATTACAATCGCGCAACGAGCCCTACCTTTTTTAGCGCTAGCTCCACAGCCCGATGCCATTGCTTGTTTTACGCTGCGTGTTCATGCTGGTCGCCGGCGGCGTCGCGACGCTGATGGTCGGTTTGCTGCGCGACTACACGGTCTCGCCAGCCATTCCCTGGATGATCTTCGCAGGGATTCTCGCCCTGGCGGGCGCTGTGATTGCTGCGGATGTGTTCATTCCGCGGAAACAGATTGACATCATCTCCAGCGTCTACTTCGGGCTCCTGATTGGGGTGCTCCTGACGTACGTGGCGATGTTGGCCCTGGAGCCGATGTTACCAGAACGAGATTCGAAGGATCGTTCCGCGCTGATTACCGTCGTACAATTGCCGTTAGGCATGATATTGTGCTACACCTGCATCAGCGTTCTCATGCAAACCAAAGACGACTTTCGCTTCATCATTCCTTATGTCGAGTTTGCGAAAGAAGTGAAAGGACTCAAGCCTTATATTCTGGATACGAGCGTGGTGATTGACGGCCGGATTGCCGATCTAGCCGAGACCAACATTCTCGATAGTCAGTTAATCATGCCGCGGTTCGTGCTCAGCGAGTTGCAAGGAATCGCCGATAGTAGCGACAAGCTGCGACGGGCGCGTGGTCGGCGCGGTCTCGATGTCCTTAATCGCCTGCGAAATAATCAGAACGTCGATTTCAAAATTTATGACCGTGAGATGCCGGAACTGGCGAACCAGGCCGTCGATATGAAGCTGGTTCTGCTGGCCAAGCATCTGGGCGGCAAGGTGGTTACGGGCGACTACAACTTGAACAAGGTTGCTAAGCTGCACAATGTGCAGGTCGTGAACCTGAACGATATTTCGAACTCGCTTAAGCCCGTGTTCCTGCCCGGGGAAGCGGTGGCCGTGCGGATCGTCAAGGCTGGCGAAGAAGCGGGCCAAGGCGTGGGCTATCTTGACGATGGCACCATGATCGTGGTCGAAGGAGGCCGCGAGTTTGTGGGCAAGGAAGTCAAAATTTCCGTCACCAGCGTGCTGCAAACCAGCGCGGGACGGATGATCTTTGGCCGGTATGCGGCCTGATCTTATTCGGCCTGCTTCTATTCGGCACCAAAGAACCGCTGGAAGGTTTCAATCGTTTGTTTGGCGGCCGCGTAGGAATCGGGATAGGGCAGCGCTTCGGCCGAGAGATAGCGGTCGAATTTAATTTCCCGCAAAGCAGCGGCAATGGGCGCGAAGTCGAGATGACCAAGTCCCGCGGGCCGGCGATTCGAATCCACGAGATGAATGTGCCCGATGAAGCCTGCACCGGCGCGAATGGCCGCTGGCAGATCGGCTTCTTCGATGTTCATGTGAAACAAGTCGGCGAGTAGCAACGCATTCGTGGCACCTGTTTGCTTCAGCAGCGATACGCCTTGCTCCATTGTGGTGCAGTAGTTCGTTTCGTAACGATTCAGCGGCTCGTAAATCAGCGGCATATCGTATTGTTTGGCGTGGTCACTCAATTCAACCAGCGCTTCGCCCAGCCAGGCAAAGCCCTGCTCGCGACTCACGCTTTCGCCCCAGCGGCCTTGCATGGAGCCGATGATCGCCGGCGCGCCGAGCGGGCCGGCGGCATCGATGATCGAGCGAATGAAGTCCTTGGCCTTCGTGCGGATCGCGCTGTCGGGGTGCGTCAGATGCAGCCGATGCTTGACCCACCCCGCGCCGGTTCCCATCGCGGCGAGTTTCAGATTGTGATCGCTGAGCAGTTTCTTTACGGCAGCGATATCGATGGCTTCCGGCCCCGGCGGAAAGATCTCAATCGCATCGAAGCCTAGTTCTTGCGCCGTGCAACATGCAGCCGGCAGATCATCCCAGAACACAAACGGCCCGCCACGAGCTTCGGGAACAAGGCTGATGGTGACGCTGGAGTGGAGCATTGGCGAGGCACTTGGCTGGGGTGAAATTAACTCAGCAGCCAGTATCGGTAGAGTTGAGAGTGAATGCCAGTCGGGGAGCGTTACAGGAGTGAACTCCATTTGCCACCTGTCCGGATTTGTGATTGTATGTGAATCGATCCCGGAGGGATCTAAGCAGTTAGCCCCAGGTTGAGCGCAGCGACACCTGGGGTTCCCGAGGTATATTCCATCCCCGATCCCGAAGGGATCGCAGCATCATAGCGCTGCGATCCCTTCGGGATCGGGGGATGATTTCTCCGTTTTCCCCGGGTATCGGCTAACGCCTCAACCCGGGGCTAATGGCTGCGAACCCTTCGGGTTCAAGACAATTGCCAAAGAGGTATCTTCCCACACGCGACTCTAAGGCAACAGCACCGGCATCGGCCGATCATTGCTGCGGCCGAGTACCGCGTCGTTGATGTCCACGCCGGCGGCGACGATGCCGAGGCGGTTGTGGTAGGGATCATCAAGCGCGGAATCGTTCATTTGCGAGTGATTCATTTTCAGGAACTGCAGATGGCCATCTTCAAAGAGCATGTTCTGGCCGCGGCCCGCGTGGTTGGCGCTGCTGCGGCCGGGTTGCAGATCGTGCGGGGCATCGGCGAGCAGGGCATATTCGGCGCGGCGACTGTTGCGCGGCGGGAGGACGTTCTTATCGCGCGTGTATCCCAGGCTATAGCCATAGCTGCCCCCCATCGTTTCTTGAAGTTGGGATAGACGTGGCTCAGCGGCGCGATCGAGTTCCGCCAGCGTCGGAATGTGCGGCGGTTCCTGCCCGGCAGCGGTGAACTCGGCATTGCCGGGGCAGAAGAATTTTCTTGGATCGAGCACCAGTTTGTGGCTGACCAGCGTGGGACCATAGATGCCGGCCACGCTGCGGTTCCCACTGGCGGGCACGTGTGGAAAGGCACCGTCGGTTTGCTGCCCGCTGTATTCATGCAGCGCGAGGCCCAACTGCCGCAACTGATTCTGGCAGAAGTTGACATTCGCTTGAAAGCGATTCGTAAAGAGCAGAGGGAAGCACAGAGCCGCACCAATCAGCACCACCGAACAGGCGACAAACAAATCGAGCTTGCGAAGTGAAGAGCCTTGGGCTTCCGCTCGTGAGACCGGCGAGAGCGTGACTTTGGGGCGCTCGTTGTTAACCGGCGCCCGCAGGATCACCGTTTCCGCGCTCGACGCTTCCGCCCGCTGTTCCACAAATTCACAAGTCCGCGCCGCGAGACACAGCGGCGGATCATCATGCACGGGCGCATCGAGCAACCCCACCGTTCCCAGCGAGTGGCGCATCTTTTCCAACTCTTGCGATAGCTTCGCATCTCGAGCTACCGCCTGCTCGACTTCAATGCATTCCTTGCTGTCCAGTGCTCCGAGCAGATAGCCGAGCAATTGCTCGTGAGTGAGGCTCTTCATAGCTGCCCTATTACGATTAAACTCGTTACGTTGGATTCGTGAAGGCTTGGGGAACGAGCGGTTCATTAGGGAACTGCTCATTCCAGGCCGCGGTGAGTCGGTTGACGGCGGAATGCACGCGGCTCTTGATCGTGCCCACGGGCACGTTCAACACGTCAGCCGCTTCTCGATACTTTAAGTCCTGAAAATAAACCAGTTCCAATGCTTCCCGAAAACCGGCGGGCATGGCAGCGATCGTCTCGCTGAGCCATACGCGGCGCTGGTCGGCGGTGAACTGCACGGCGGGGTTCGGTTCGTTGCTGGCGAGCAGGTCAAGCAATTTGCCTTCCTGATTCTCTCCAGTGGTCGTCGTCTGCCGGTCCAAGCTGAGCATGCGGTGCCGTTTGTTGCGGCGTTGCAGGTCGATGGCCTGGTGGGTGGCCAGCGTGTACAGCCAGGGGCGAAAGGTCCGCCCCGACTCGAACTGATCGCGCTTCAAATGAACTTGCAGGAAGGTGGCCTGAAAGGCATCGTCGGCTTGATCGGCGTCTCCCAGATAGCGGCGCAGGTAGTTGAACAATTCCCGCTCGTAACGATGCACCAGTTCGGCGAACCATTCGCGGCGGTCTTGTCCGTTCTCATCGCGATAGCCCAGCAGCAACTGCTCGTCCGTGAAGGACGTGAGTTGCGACGGAGTCATCTCGCGATGGCTTGCGGGCTGATCGGCAGTGGTCAGGGTGGTTTTCATAATTGTCTACGAACCGAGAGAGAAGAGAGTTCGCACTTTTTTCCGCCGACTTCAACTGACTTCAGCTACGGCGCGACGCATTCATTCGTTACTCTAACAAACGGCGGGCGGAAGGACATCCATTTCCGCGGTTTGCCAGTCTTGCGGCGACTGCTGCGGCGACTGCTGAGGGCGGCTGTGTTACAGTGGTGGCTCGCCTACAGTGCCAGTTTGGGGCGAATCACCGTCACGGTCCCCACAATTAGCAACCGCTATGCCAGAACCTGCGAAACAGGCCGCACAACCCTACCTGTGGGCTGCCCCGGGCGACGTTAACGCGTTCTTTGGCTTGATGTTAGATAATGTCGCCGGATTGCTCTTGACGGTCGGGCTGCTTTCGGCGGCCTTTGAATTTCCTACAAATTTTGCCCTGCGTTACATGATTCCCGGCACCGCCATCGGCGTGCTGGCAGGGGACTTGCTGTTTTTTTGGCTGGCCTTCCGCCTGGCCCGGCAGACCGGCCGCCATACCATCACTGCCATGCCTTTAGGGCTGGATACCCCCAGCACGTTCGGGATGGTCTTCTTTGTTCTCGGCCCCGCCTTCTTGCTGGCGAAGAAGAACGGCATGGATGAGCACACCGCCGCTATCCACACCTGGCACATTGGCATCTGTGCCATTTTCATTAGCGGGATCTTCAAGTTCATCTGTGCAATGGGCTCGAACCAACTGCGCAGGCTGATCCCGCGGGCCGGTTTGCTCGGCTCGCTCACGGCCGTCGCGCTGGTACTCATTAGTTTCCTGCCGCTGCTCGAGATTCTCAAAGCGCCCATCGTCGGCTTAGTCGCGCTAGCCATCATTCTCGTCACCCTCATCGCGCGGGTGCCGCTGCCGTTTCGCGTTCCTGGGGCGCTCGGCGCTTTGCTGATCTCGGGCTTGCTCTTCTACGTGCTCAAGGGACTCGAAAGTTCGGGAATATTGCCCGCGATGTTCGTGCCGCCCGATGTGCCCGAGACCATCACGCATCAGGACGCCGTCGCCGCGCTGCTCCCCACGGAATGGCTGACTGTCTTTCGCTTCGAGTGGTGGGGCGCGATGGACGACACGTTTCAATACCTGCCCGTCATCATTCCGTTCGCCCTGGGCACCGTCGTCGGCGGCATCGATTGCACGGAGAGCGCGGCGGCGGCGGGGGATGAATACGACACCGCCACGGTCATTGGCATCGAAGCCGGCGCAACGCTCATCGCCAGCCTATGCGGCGGCGTGATTCAAACGACGCCCTACATCGGCCATCCGGCTTACAAGGCAATGGGGGGTCGCGCTGCTTATACGCTCGCAACCGCGCTCTTCATTGGCAGCGCGGGCGTGCTGGGCTACTTCGCGTTTCTTTATCAATGGATCCCCAAGCCAACCGTGTTTCCGATTCTGATCTTCGTTGGCCTCGAAATCACTGCGCAAAGTTTCCTGGCCACGCCCAAACGGCATTACACCGCTGTCGCCATTGCCTGCGTTCCCGCGCTCGCGTTTTTGGGGCTGATGTTCGCGGGCAAGTTGCTCGCTTCTCCTAGCGCGCAAGCAGTCCTCGCCGGAGATGATCAACTTCGCTTTGAAATTGAAACCCTACGAGTCCTCTCCAGCGGCTTTATCGTCACCAGTCTGATCTGGTCGTCCGCCCTGGCCGCCGCCATCGACCGGCAACTCTTCCGCAGCAGCGCGTTCTTCGCGGTCGCGGCCCTCTGCACCCTGTTCGGCGTAATGCACTCGCCGCTCCTTAGCGGCGGCATGTACTTGCCCTGGACGTTGCTGCCGCATGAACTGAAATACGTCGCCCAATATGCCGCCGGCTACGCGCTGATCGCCCTGATGCTCGCCGCGTGGGGCGGGCATCTTTGGTTTCATGGCGAAAGGGAAGCCCGACGCGTCAGCGAGGAAGAGCCCCCTCTCCTCGGTACTCCGGGGAGAGGGTTGGGGTGAGGGGCCGTCCCGGGCATACGTCGAGCTACTTAAATTAAGGCAATCACAAATGACTCTCGAACGCGTGCTCGAAACCGAATTCATGGATACGACCGCCGAGGCTCAGTCGTACAACGCGATGGACCACAGCGGGGTGAACAAACTGTTCGTCGATGATCTGCTCGCTGTCTTCGCTGAACAAGCGCCGCCGAAATCGCGCAGCCGGTTGATGCCCGACGATGACGATGCCGCCAACCTCGATATTCTCGATCTAGGAACGGGCACCGCGCAGATTGTGGTCGAGCTTTGCAACCGTCTGCCTGAGTGTCGCGTGATGGCCGCCGATGCCGCGGCAGCGATGCTGGACCTGGCGCTCTACAACATCGAAGTCGCCGGGCTTCGCGCGCGAGTGCAACTCGACCAGATCGATGCGAAGGCCTTGCACTATAGCGATGGTCAGTTCGGCGTGGTCATTTCCAACAGTCTGGTCCATCACATCCCCGAACCACTCGCCGTGCTGCGCGAAGCCGTCCGCGTCACCGCGCCCGGCGGCCTGCTCTTCTTCCGCGACTTGCTTCGGCCAGAAACTCCCTCGAAACTCACACAGATCGTGCAAACTTACGCTGGCAACGAAGACGCCCAATCCCGCAAAATGTTCGCCGATTCGCTCAACGCGGCGCTGACGCTGGAAGAAGTTCGGGAGCTGGTCTCTTCGCTCGGTTTTTCAGCGGATTCTGTCCAGCAGACGAGCGATCGGCATTGGACGTGGCGGACAAATTCTTCTTAGCCACCAGCTTCAGAGACTGTCCGGCCTTTGCGTTTGAATATGAATCGATCCCGGAGGGATCAAAGCCATTAGCCCCAGGTTGAGCGCAGCGACACCTGGGGTTGCTGAGACAAATTCCATCCCGGATCCCGGAGGGATCGCAGCCTCACGGCGCTGCGATCCCTCCGGGATCGGGGGGATTGTTTCGCCGTTTTCCCCGGGTATCGGCTAACGCCTCAACCCGGGGCTAATGGCTGCGAACCCTGCGGGTTCAAGGCAGGTGCGAAAGCCGGACAGTCTCTGAAGCCGGTGGCTAAGAGTGCGATTCTCTTCATACCGATATTTTCTAACAACCTTGACGAATCAACCTCTTGTCTCAAAACTCAGAACTCAGAACTCAGAACTCAGAACTCAGAACTCAAACCTTTAACTCAGTCCTTCGCCTTCACACTCCACAACACACCACTCGGTATCGCCTGCCACGCAATCCCCGGTCCTTCCCAGAATAGTTTTAATTCCGCGGCGCCGACGCCTTGATAAAACTCGATCTCGATCGGGTGCAGGCCGGCGGGCAGGCGGATCACGCCGGTCACATCGCGGATGGCGTGAGGGCCGTCATTGTCGGCGATCAGCCTGTTGGCGACCCGCAGCCGGCTGCCGTCGTCGCTGCGAATGACGAAGGAATAGAGACCTTCGTCGGCGATCTTTAGTAAGCCTGAGAATTGAAACGCATAATTGGGCTTCTCTTCGGCGGCGACGTTTTCGACAATCTTCTCCGCGCTCACTTTCTGCGAAGCAAAATCGGGAAGCGCCGCCCATTGCCCGGCGTACTCCTTGCGCAGCAGGCCGGCGACGAGCTCGTCCTCCTTCTTTGGCTCAGGCAGCGGCAGCGGTTTTAGCTGGCACATCAGTTCCAACCGCTTCCCTTCGCGCTCAACAAGTAAGGGCAATGATTGGCCCGCTTTCTTGTTGATGAGGACCAAAGCGAGGTCGATGGCTGAATTCACCGGCTCTTCGTTCACGCGGCGGAGAATATCGCCCCGTTGCAGACCCGCTTCGGCAGCCGGCGAACCGGCGGCCAGTTCGCTGACGTGACAGTTGCGCGCGAGCGGATCGGCCGTCGCGCCGAACCAGAAGTTGTACCGATCCTCAGGCTTGAGGACGGCCGGCAGGATGACGCGGATGTGATCGGCGGCAATCGCAAAGCCCACGTTGTCGGCGTTCTGCTTCTTGGAAGCAACCACGCCGATCATTTCGCCCAGCGCATTGATCAGCGGCCCGCCCGAGTTGCCGCCGTTGATTGCAGCCGTCGTTTGAATCACATCGGGCAGCAGGGCTTGCTCCGTGCGGGTCGAACGAGCGAGGCCGCTGACAATGCCCGTCGAAGCCGAATGAGCGAGCTCCCCCGCGTTGCCGATCACCAGCGTCGGTTCGCCCAGCATCAAATCATGACTGCGGCCGATGGGGAGCGCCGGCAGTTGCTCTTCGGCCTGCAGTTTCAGCACTGCCAGATCCGAATGCGGAATGGTGCAGATGGTCACATACCGCAGCACGCGATTGCCGGGCAGCAGGGCCTGCCCTTGCTTGAAGTCCCGCACCACATGCGCGTTCGTCAGCACATAGCCGGTCGGCGAGATCACCGTCCCGCTCCCAAAATGCACATTCTGCGTCCCCGGCTTCTCCCCTGGCGTGACCGTTGGCAGTGAAACCACCGCCGGCAAACAGCGCTGCACGAGTTTGGTCGTCTGAGTGATGCGGGGGTTGTCCTGAGCGGCGGCAAAGTTGCAGAGCAAGGCACAAAGCAAGGTTGCGATGCGGTGGTTCATGGTGGAGTCGTTCGTAAGGTCCGCAGGTAGCGGACCATTCAGTGGTTACAGAAGCCTTGGTCGTCACTATAACGAGCCACCAAAACAGTTGCACGCCGCGGGATGATCCTGGGTTGGCTGCGTGATGTAATACGAGAAAAGGCGATCTCACGCCGCCGGTCTCGTCCGCCGCGTCATTTGCAGTGGTCGTACGAGCGAGCAATTCGGCTCCGTATTGCATTTCGCCGCTTGAATCAGTTGCATATCGTTGTATATTTCAAGCAGACGCGCTTGGCACCGTGCCAAAATAGAGGGTGACAGCGATGGCAAAACGCACGAAGCGAGAATCTCCTGTCGAGAATGATGAGCCAATTGCAGCACAGGTCATTTGGCAAGGAGTTTTCGTGCCTCGAATTGTGAGGCTCGAAGCAAGATCATTTTTGACGCTGGCGCAATATGTTCACGTGACAGATTTCGTGAAGCAATTGTCGGGTTTCGGATCACGACGATACGACCCAACATTACGCATTGAGCCGATTGGCGATTATTGGGAGCTCAAGGAGAAGGGCGGTGTGCTCGGAAAGATCAACGTGCGAATTTACTTCGCTCATGTTGCCGCACACAATCGCGTTGTTCTCTTGAGTGCCTACAAGAAAGAAGTTGACGGGGCCGCTCCGCCGCATATCCTCCTACGATTGAAACATCGCCTGAGATCCTATCACAATGGCGAACTTGACGATGACGCACTGGTCTATATCCACGAAGACGACTCGTAGTAAACGGTCAAATAGAATAGCGAGTGGTACGGGAGCGACAAGATGACAACCATGATCGATGTGACGGCGGAAACGATGCAGAAGAAGATTACGCAGCGGCTTGGCGCACTTTCGTCAGAAGTTGCGGCAGACCTCTCGGCGTTAGTGGAACTGCTTCGGAAGGAAGACGACCCGGATGAACGAATTGAAATTGGGCGAACGATCTGGGAGGTTATTTTCCCGGATTCAATGAAGGCAGCAATGATTGAGGACGAGCAATTGCTCAAGGAAGCCGCTGCGAGGGAGAAACTCGAAGACTATCGTCGTAAAGTTGGCGCTGAGATCCGCAAGGCAAGAGAACTCGCCGCCCTAACGCAGGAATCGCTTGCAGAACTGGCGAGCTTGCCTCAGTCACACATCAGCCGGTTGGAGGCTGGCAAGCATGCCCCAACTTTCACCACGATGGAGAGAATCGCTAGTGCCCTCGGAACGACGGCCGATCAACTAGACCCAGGCTTTCTAAATGACTGAATTATCGAATATACGGTTTCCCGTCACATTCGTTCCCGCTTCTATCCACTAGGACTTCTTGCCTCGCAGCCCCAGCGGTTCCAGCCCTCTGTCGCGCGCCGCTCGTCAATTTGCTCCACAATCGCGATCGGCACTTTAGCCGCGACCGGCATCGTTTCCGCTGCCGGACGCTCTTGACAAACAATCACGCGAGCGCCATATTGGCTCAGGATATTGCACACAAGTACACTAGTCTTGTTCGAGAGTTGTTGCATCTTTAGTCTCCATATTCTGAGAATAATTTCCATGAATACGATAGAATTTTGCGATGATTTTGGATTGACGGTCAGTGTGCAGGTGATGGCTGTTGCGCACGGATCAGTGGTTAGCGAGGTAGTGCTGGCGGCGGCTGGGCAGGCCGAACCGCTAAAGGGGGGTGTCCATCAATGGGGGGCGTTGGTGGACCGGGATGCGGCGTATTCCTCGGAAAATACGCTGATTGGTGTCCATCCAGCGACCTCGAAAATGGACAAGTTGGCTGCCAAGTGCGGGAGGCTGGACACGCTCATGGTGGCGCCGCTGACTCGCGAGCCGACGCCGGCCGAGGCGCTGGGGTTGCCGGCGCAGGTCCCGTTCGGCAAGTCGGGGCGGAAGGTCGCGGTGACGCCGGCCGTCGCGGAGCAGATTTGCTTGCTTCTGTCGGTCGGTTTCTCGCGCCGGCAGGTGGCCGCCCATGTAGGCATCTCACCGACGGCGATCACCAACGCGGTGCAGCGCGACCCGGAACTAGCCGCGGAGTTTCGCCGGGCTGAGGAATTGAGCGACATCCAGCCTCAAGTGACGCTGGCGGCCGAGGTGCTGAAGAACTGGAAGGCGGCGGCCTGGTATTTGGAGTTCCGCGCCAAGCACCCACGGCCTCTCTCGCCGGAAGAAAAGGAGGAACGGCGGCAAGCGCAGCTCGCGGAAGAGAGCGCTCAGCCGAAGCGGCGGAAGAAAGTGCGCGGGAAGTAAAGGCTGGACTCTAGCGATTGGCTATGTTGTAATTGCTGCATAGTCGTCTTTGGCTCCGCGAAAGACGACTATCGGCTCGGCAGGAGCCTCGCCCACCCAAACTAACCACAAGGACTTTTTCATGAACAAACTTTCTCGTCGTACCGTTATCAAAGCGGCTGCCGCATCGACGGTCTTTCCACTCTTCACCATTGCCGGCACGAAGGCGAGCGGCAAGGTGATTGGGGCGAACGATCTGATTCGCATCGGCGTGGCGGGCATCAACGGCCGTGGCGGGTCGCACATTGATGGCTTTGCGACGCAGAAGAATGTCGAGGTCGCTTGTTTGATTGATCCGGATTCATCGAAGTTTGAATCGCGGATCAAGCACGTCAACGGCAAGGGTGGCAACACGCCCAAGTGCGTGCAGGATATTCGCGTCGCGCTCGAAGATAAGTCGCTCGATGCGATCTCGGTGGCGACGACGAATCATTGGCATTCGCTGATTACGATCTGGTCCTGCCAGGCGGGCAAGGATGTGTATGTCGAGAAGCCGATCAGCCATAACGTGTGGGAAGGGCGGAAGTGCGTTGAGGCGGCGAAGAAGTATAGCCGCGTGGTGCAGCACGGCACGCAGCAGCGGAGCGATGGTGGCATGGCCAAGACGATGGCCGCGATTCACAGCGGCAAGTATGGCAAACTGCTGGTGAGCAAGGGCTATTGCTGCAAGACCCGCTGGAGCATCGGCTTTAAGGAAGTGGAGACGCCGCCCGCTTATCTGAACTTTGATATTTGGAATGGTCCCGCGCCGAAGCTGGAGTTCCATCGCAACCTGGTCCATTACAACTGGCACTGGTTCTGGGAAACCGGCAATGGGGACATCGGCAATCAAGGCGTCCACGAGATGGATGTCGCCCGCTGGGCCATCAAAGGGGCCACGCTGCCGACGAAGGTTTGGACGATGGGCGGCCGCTTTCTGCCGGATGGCAAGGATCAGGGCGAAACGCCCAATCAGCAACTCTCGGTGATGGAGTTCGGCGAGACGCTGCTGGTGTTCGAGACCCGCGGCCTGACCGGCAACAAGGCATTTCCCGATTGGCCCACGCAGGTGACCAACGAGTTCTATATGAGCGATGGCGTTATCAAGGGTGGCAAGTTCTATGCGAAGGGGAGCGATAAGGGTGAATCGCTCGAGGGTGGCGACGATGCCACAGTCGCGCCCGGCGGCGCGTTCGGCAGCTTCACCGCTGCGATGCGCAGTCGCCGGCCGGAAGACAACAACTGCGATGCGGAAGTAGCTCACTATTCTGCCGCGCTCTGCCATCTGGCGAATATTTCTTATCGCCTGGGAAATCAAGTTCCTTATAACAAGGCCGCTCCGAAAGAAGCCGGCGATAACAAACTCGTCAGTGAGTCGTTCGCGAAGATTCGCGAGAACTGCGTCGGCGTGGGCGTGAATCTCGATAACGCCGAGTACACGCTCGGCCGGGCGCTGACGCTCGATCCCAAGACGGAGCAGTTCGTGGGCGACAATGCCGCGAACGCGCTGCTGACGCGGCCGTATCGGGCGCCTTATGTTGTGCCGGCGAATGTTTAGCCTGTTGTGCTTGCCATTTGTAACGATTCTCCCGACCTGTTCATTTTTCACAGGGCGTGCCAGAAACAGTTTGAGGGTAGTTTTCAACCTAGGTTTGCAGGAATGGTCCGTGAGGCAGCGGACCTCAGCCCGGTAGGCGTCCTGCGGCCGACTAACATGCAACTCCTTCTGATCGAAAACGATCCTTGGATCGCCACTCTCCTCACCGAAGCGGCCAGCGTGCGGCGCGGCGAATGGTGCTTGAAGCACGTCGCTACGTTTGAAGCAGGCCTCGGCTGCCTCCGGTCGCAGCCCGTGGATGTGGCGCTCGTTGAACTGAACCTGCCCGATGAGCAAGGTCTGCGCACGCTCGATCGTTTGCGCGAGGAGTTCCCTCGCCTGCCGATTGTAGTGCTGACGTTCATCGCCGACGAAGACCTGGCGATCACCGCGATTCAAGCCGGCGCGCAGGACTATCTGATTAAGGAAGCCGTCAGCTACGGTCTCATCTCGCGCAGCGTGCGGTATGCCTACGAACGAAAACAGATTGAAATCCAACTGGAACGAGCGAAGGAAGAAGCGCTGGCTGCCAACCGTGCCAAGAGCGAGTTCCTCGCGCAAATGAGCCACGAGATTCGCAGCCCACTGACTGCGATTTTGGGCTTTGCGGATAACCTGCTCGAACCTCAGCTTCAGCCGGATGAAGTGGTCGCCGCGGCGGAAACCATCAAGCGGAACGGTCAGCATGTGCTGGAGATCGTCAACGACATTCTCGATATTTCCAAGATCGAATCGCGCCGGTTTGAAGTCGAGCAGCTCGATTGCTCTCCGGCCCAGATCATTCTCGACGTGCTGGAAGTGCTGCAGCCCCGCGCTCGCGGCAAGGGGCTGAAGCTGGAACTCGATTGGACGCCCGGCGTGCCGGCGACGATCACCAGCGACCCGGTCCGCGTGAAGCAGATTCTGCTGAACCTGGTCAGCAACGCGATCAAGTTCACCAAGGAGGGAGAAGTGCGGATTGGCGTGCATCTGGTGGAGCATGTCTCCCAGCGACCGAGCGACATCTTGCTGCAATTCACGGTCAGCGATACGGGGATGGGCATGTCGCCCGAACATCAGCAACGGCTGTTCGTCGCCTATCAACAGGGCGGCTCATGGGTCAGCCGCACGTACGGCGGCACGGGCTTGGGATTGTCCATCAGTCGCGAACTGGCCCGCAAGCTAGGCGGCGATATTACCGTCGAGAGCGAGCCGGACCAAGGGAGCCGCTTCGCCGTGACCGTGAAAACTGGCCCGCTCGAGGGTGTGCAGCGACTCAATTCGCCGGACGAGAGCGAAGCCCAGAACGGACCGCGATCGACGACCCGGATGACCAACATTCGCCTCTCGTCTCGCATTCTCTTGGCGGAGGATGGCCCTGATAATCGCCGGCTCATTTCCTACCTGCTGTGCAAAGCGGGCGCGGAAGTGACCTTGGCCGAGGATGGCGAGCAAGCGGTGCGACTGACGCTGGCGGCCGATGCCGAGGGTCTACCGTTCGACTTGATCCTGATGGACATGATCATGCCCGGCATGGACGGCATGCAAGCCACGCGAGCGTTGCGCGAAGCGGGGCTGACTCTGCCAATCATAGCGCTCACCGCCAATGCCATGAGCGGCGTACGGCAGCAATGCCTGGCTGCGGGTTGCGATGACTTCGCCACCAAGCCCATCGACCGCAGCACTCTGTTGACGATCATTCGTAAATGGGTGCAGCCCGTGAAGACGGCAATGCCGTCGCTGTTGAGCCCAATTAGCTAATCGGCCACTGACGTTAGCAGCTCTTCCGAAATCGCGTCGATCTGGGCGACGTCGATGGTGCTGGCTTCTTCAGCAAAGCCGACGAGCAGAGCGAGATCGCATAAGCGATTCACACGCCGCGGCACGCCTAGCGAATGTTGATGAACGGCTTCGAGAGCAGCCTCGCTGAAGATCGTGCGTGTCGCACCTGCGGCTAGCAGGCGATGTTGCACATAGGCCAGCGTTTCGGTTTGCGTCAGCCGCCGCAACAGACATTTGACGGCGATGCGCTCTTCCAAATTGGGTGTCCGTTCGATGGCGACTAGCAGACCTGTTTGACCGATGAGGAGGAGGGTGGCGACGGGCCGCCCGGCGTTCTGCAGATTGAGCAACAATCGAACCGTCTCCAAGCCGCCGCTCGATTGCAGCAGGTGAGCTTCGTCGATGACGATCAGCGCGTGCTTGCCGGCGCGGGCATTGCTGATGAGTCCCGTTTCCAATCGTCGCAGGCTGTGTTCGAGCGTATCGATGGGCGTCAGGGTCGCTTCGTTCAATTGGCCTGCCAGATACAGCAGCAGTTGTTCGCCCGGCAATTGTGGAAAGACCACGCTCAACCGCGGTGAAAGGGCATCGCCACATTGCCGCAGCAGGTGTTGCACGAGCGTGGTCTTGCCCACGCCCGCGGGACCGGCGAGCAACGCTGCTGGCTGTCGCATTTCCACGGCATAGCGAAGTTTGAGGAGCGCTCCCTGTTGACTCTCGCCCGGGTAATAGAAGCGGGCGTCGGCCGTTTGATCGAACGGCCGAGCATCGAGTTGCCAATGCGCTTCATACATGAGTGAGCGTCCGATTACAGGAAGGACAATTCAGGTTGCGTGACAAAGTTCTCGGCAATGCCGACCGCTTCAATGCCGGCGTCATACAGGCGATCGCCCGCCAGGCGGCTCTCGTTGACCGACGCATAGCGCGTGTCGCGGACGACGACGGCGGCATCGAGCGGGCAGCTCTCGCCCGGCGGGAAGAGAACTTCGGTGGTCGCGCCGAGCGGACCGAGATCAACGATCACCAGTTCAAAGGTGGCCGCGGTGGCTCGCAAAGTGGCCGTGACGCGCGGATCGGCGAGCGAGAGCGGCGCGGATGTCGTCGAGACTTCAAGCGGCAATACAGTCAGTCGATCAGCCAGCGATTTCACCGCGGCTTCGCTCAAGGGAATCTTGCCGGTCGCGGCTTCTTGCCAGCCATAGGCGGTTTCCAGACCGAGCATCGTGGCCAGTTGTGGACGAGCAAAATCGGCATCGACCAGGGCGACGTGAATGCCCGCCTGCGCCGCGGCCCGCGCGAGGCACAAAGCGAGTGTAGTGCGACCTTCGCCGCGACGGCTGCCCGTGATGCCCAGCACCTTCAGACCGCCGCGCACGACGCTCAGCAATTTCTGGCTGGCACTTGCAAAGTAACCATTCGGGTCGTGCATCAACTTGTCGCACAGCGCGGGCCAGGTGAAGCGATCGACTTCCCATAGCGGAATGTAAGGTCGCTTGGGAACGGTTGGTTCGGGCACGGCAGGTTCGAGAGGAGCTGATTCAACCACGGGTGTTTCGACGGCTGCGACGACCGGTGTCACAACGACTGGCGGTTCGACTGCCGGCAGCACAACCGCCTTCGGTTCCAGCTGGGCGACTTCCGCCTCGACATCGATTTTGGCCGTCGGCTCGGAAACAATCGTCTCTGCGATTTCGGACTTCACTTCCTCAGCATGGATTTCTACTACTGGCTTCTGGTGCGGCCGCGGCAGTCGCGTGTGGCTTCCATCGATTCGCAGCTTGCGGTGCTTCTTGGCGGAGCGGTCTTCCTCAGCGACGGGATCCGGCGACAGTGCGGCGATCCAGCCATCCGCGAGATTCTCAGTGCAGGTGACGGCGGGAGCAACAGGCAAGGCGAGCCAGGTTTCGGCATCGGCGAGCGAGACGAGGGACGACTGCGCCAAGATGGCGCCATCGATGGGCCACAGATCGGCAATTGCCTGGGGCGCCGATGCGGGCAGTTCGATCGTCGGTCCGACTGGCTCGACAGGCGCTTCGACAACCAGGGTCCGGTTTTGTTCGGCGGGAGGTGCGGGTTGAACTTCCGGCTTCACCTCGGGCGCGATCGGTTCGATAAACACAATCTCCGGCGGCAGTTCGCCGGCGACAGAGTGGTGCGCAAGATCCAGCCGCGCGAGTTGCTTCGCGATCTCCAACATGCTCCGCGACCAATTGCGCCGCGGCGGCAAGACCTGGGGCAGTGACTCCGCAACTGGCTGCGGTGGCACAGTGGATTGTGTTGGTTCGGGTGAATCGATTTCAGCCCGGTTGCCGCCGCGACGTTGCAAGCGGCGGGGAACCTTGCGTTCCGGTTGGAAGTGGGCAGCAGGAACCTCGCATCAACAGCGCCGGCATCGACGCGATAGAACGTGCCGGCGTCGTACAGTTCGTCGAACAATGCCGGCTCGCCGTGCAAGCGCGAGGGGGCAGCGGCGACGTGGCTTGCGCGCGGGGCAGAGCGACCGCTGACGGTCGCCGGTTCCTTCGCGAACGCTTTAATAAAGGCCTGATCCAGTGCGCTCATAGCGATTACCGCCGGGGGCTGAGGTGAACGAAGCAGGGGACGTGCGCGTCGGTGCGCGGCCTTGACCTTGACCCTGACTTGGAACGTCAGGCGGCGCTGGGGGCAATAGCGGAGCATCTCGCAAGTTGGTTTCAGGATAAGTCGGGCCGTTCAGGGTTGGGCCATTGCCGGGTGCGGTTGCGGGCGCTGCTCCCGCGGGTGTGTTGGCGGCAGGTGTGCCTGGCCGTGTGGCCATCCGCGGGTCGCTGCCCCAAGGGAACAACGGCTCGCCGCTCGCCGGCGAAGTTGGTTGACCGGCATTGGGAACCGTGGGCGGATGCAAGTCGGCCGTAGCCGTGGTCGCCGGATTGCCGGCTGGTTCGGTCGTCGCAGGCGAAGGCGTGGCATCGAGCGGATGGCTGGGGGCTTCGACCAGTCGCGGCGCGGTGTTGGCTGCTGCTGCGGGCTGATGATCGTGATGGTCGTGATTGTGTTTGGATTCG
>JAYTUF010000594.1:0-5345 GCA_043744755.1 Anatilimnocola sp. | reverse complement strand
CCGCTTCAAACGGACTGGCTGCCACGAGCATCGCCAAGGGCGGCAATGGTTCGGCGAGTTGCAATTCGCTGTGTACCTTCGCCGCGGCCTGTCGATATAACGGCTGCCAAGAATGCGTGATGTCGAGCGGATGAGCGGTGATTGGATCGTTGCCAACCGCCGCTGAGAGCAGTTCCACAAACCGCAGCATGGCCTGCAAGCTCTGCTCCGTCGAAACTTTCGCACTCGGCCAGGCCCAGACATTCCCCATTGGCATCGAGCCAAAACCGCTCGCCCGCTTGCCGCCGGCCGTCTCCACCTGCACCGTCACATTTACCAACATCGCATCGGTCACCACACGGCCACCAAACTTGATGGGCGCGCGGTATTTCAATAACTCTTGTTGGACGTTGACATTGCGGAGGGTGATGTCGGTGAGTTTGGGCATGGGGAGGGGCCAGGGATCAGGGATCAGGGGACGGGGGACAAGCCGCCGAATACGATTACGCGAACCTTCGCCAGTATGATACACTGGTAATAGTTGATCCGTCGCCTTGGGGGAGTTTTGCCGTGGCCAATTATCGCACCCGCCGTCAATTCATGCGCGACCTGGGCATCGGCGCCGCCGCACTGCCGTTTGTGACGAATCTGCCCGGCTTTGCAGCAGCCGCGGAGACTCCGCGGAAGCAACGGCTGGTCATTATGTTCAGCCCCAACGGCGTCGTGCAGAACACCTTCTGGCCCGATGAGACCGGGAAGGATTTCAAGTTCAAGGAGAGTCTCTCGCCGCTTGAAAAGCTCCGCGAGAAGACGCTGGTGCTGCATGGCCTGTGTGACAAAGTTCGCGGCGACGGCGACAGCCACATGCGGGGCATCGGTTGCCTGTTGACGGGCATCGAACTGTTCCCCGGCAACATTCAAGGCGGTTCGGATACGCCCGCTGGTTGGTCCAGCGGCATTTCGATCGATCAAGAGATCAAGAATTTCTTGCAGAGCCAGGAAGCAACCCGCACGCGGTTTGGTTCGCTCGAGTTCGGCGTGATGGTCCCCGACCGGGCCGACACCTGGACCCGCATGGTCTATGCCGCCGGCAACAAGCCGATCGCGCCCATTGATGATCCTTACCAGATGTTCAACAAGCTCTATGGCAGGCTGAAGGATCAAGAGAGCCTGAAGAGCGTGCTCGATGATCTGCAGGAAGATCTGAAGAAAGTCAGCCAGCACATCAGCTCGGCCGACAAGCGACTGCTGGACGAGCAGACCACGCTCGTCCGCGAACTGGAGCAGGAATTGAAATCGTCCGGCCCGCTGACGCACGCGGTGCCCAAGCTCGAACAGGGGATCAAGGAAGAAAACGACAACATCCCGCAGATCAGCAAGCTGCAGATCGAGCTGATGATCAACAGCTTTCAAGCCGACTTCGCCCGCGTGGCGACGCTGCAATACACGAACAGCGTGGGCGGCGCCCGGCATCGCTGGCTGGGGATCGACGAAGGGCATCATGAGATGTCGCACGAGCCGGACAGCAACGAGAAGGTGCAAGAGAAGCTGACCAAGGTCAACAAGTGGTACTGCGAGCAACTGGCTTACCTAGCCCAGCGATTGGAAGAAACTCCGGAGCCAGGCGGCCCCGGCAGCATGCTCGATAACACGACCATCGTCTGGACCAACGAACTGGGCAAGGGCAATTCGCACACGCTCGACAACACACCTTTCGTTCTTGTCGGCAACGGTCTCGATCTCCCCATGGGCCGCTCGCACAAGCTCGGCAAAGTGCCACACAACCGGCTGTTGCTGTCGTTCGCCCACGCCTTCGGCCACCGCATTGAAAAGTTCGGCAACCCGAACTTCTGCGGAGCGGGCCCGCTGAGTTTGAGCTAACGATGAAAGCGAAAGCTACTCGTTGTGGAATTTACGCTCCAGTGTGAATGCGGCGCGTCATTGCGGGTCGTAGGTACTGATGCCGCCTGCACCCGGCGTTGTCGCTACGGCAGCGAATTTCAGATTCCGCGGCTGACAGAACTCCGTCGCTTGGAAGACGCCGGCATTACAACCCTATCTCCACAGCGCGTTGGCGATGCGCCAAGCCAATTGGCGCCGCCAACCAAACATGATTACTTGACGGTCGCACAAAAGCTGCAACTCCAAAGCATCAACCGTCGCTTGCCGTTTGAAACGCGCTGCCTCGAATGCGAGTTGACCACCGATCATGCCCTGATCTGTTACATCGAGTGTGAACTGCCGGAAGTCAAACGATCAGGCCGGTTTTGGGATTATTTCGCCACAATCGGGCTGGCCTTCATCGTGCCGATCGACGGCCTGGCTCACGTGCTCATGCACTGGCCCGAAGAAGAAGACGTCGAGGTTGTGAGCAACGAAGTTGTCGTCCGCGCTCCGCTGCGGCTGTGCCCCGAATGTGCGGCGAGACTGCGGCGGAATAAGCAAGTCGTCCGCGAGATGCTGCAGCGAATGCCGCTGTATCAGCCATTGTTCCGGCAGTATCCTGATGCGGGGATCAACATTCCGAATCTGTAGCAAGGCTGGCAAGTTGGGATATTAACCTACGACGGCATTACCAGATTCCCAATGCCGCCCTCAAGCAGGAATCGATTTTCACCATGTCAGTCGCCGCGATTCATGGAATTGGTCCAGCGGTTTCGGCGCTGTCGAATGCATGGGCGGCCAAAGCGGTCATTTCTTCAGACGTCCACTCGCTGTCATCGTAGGCAACGTGCTTCATCCGCTCGAAGACATCCTTGCGCACGACGACGCATTCCGTCTGATTCAAGATGAACGGCACAGGATCGCCGTCCTGCACGGTCTTTTGTTGCTCGGGTGTAAGGTCCAGCATGGTTCGATCCTTTAGATTTCGTCATTATACGGCTGACGATGCTGAGTTCCTAGCGCAATGGTGCTTCAGTCGCGAAAGCTTGAAGCGAGGAATGATCTCACATTACGACGTCGTCCGCGAAATGCTGCAGCGAATGCCGCTGTATCGGCCTGTGTTCCGGCAGTATCCTGAGGCGGGCCTCAACATCCCAAATCCGTAATGCTGCTGCTCGAGTGTCATGATGTCTCCCTACGATAGTCTCGACGACGAAGAAGAAGCAGAGGAGTACGACGACATCGACACTGAAGATGATGATGAGCCGACGATTCCTTGTCCGCATTGCCACCGCGAGGTACACGAAGACTCGCAACGGTGTCCCTACTGCGAAAAGTATTTTTCCGTGGAAGATGCGCCGCACAGCCGCAAGCCGTGGTGGATTTATCTCGGCGTCGCCGTCTCCCTGTTGATTGTTTACGGCTGGATCTTCGGCTGGTGGTAGTGATTGGAGCGTCAGGGGTCAGGAGTCTTTGGCGAGCGCTATCTTTCAATTCTGGATGACCATATTTTGCCAAAGACTCCCGACCCCAAGCCGCTGTATAATCGGCATGTGATGCTTCTGGTTTGCCTAAGGGAAAACTAAGCAATGTCCGCCGTTCCACAACCTCATTACACGCTAGAAGATTATCTCGCCCGCGAGCGCGTCGCTGAATACAAGAGTGAGTTCTATTGCGGACAAATATTTGCCATGTCCGGCGGCAGCCCGCGTCACAATACGATTAGCGTCAACATTGTCGCCAGCCTGCGAGGACGTCTCCGCGGCACTGGCTGTCGTCCGTATAACAGTGACCAACGAATTCGCATTCCCACCGTTGGGCTGTCCACTTACCCTGATGTTTCGGTCGTGTGCGGCGAACTGCAACTCGACTCGCAGGATCGCGAGGCAATCAACAATCCCCGGGTCATTTTGGAAGTTCTTTCACCGACCACCGAGAGTTACAACCGCGGCAAGAAGTTCGACTTCTATCGCGAATTGGAATCGCTGCAGGAATACATCCTCGTCGCCCAGGACGAGCCGCAGGTCGAACGCTTCGTCCGTCAAGTCGATGGCTCTTGGTTGCTCACAGTCTTCAAGGGGCTGGCTGCCGTTTTGGAACTTCCCGCGCTCTCTTGCGTCCTGCCCCTCGCTGAAATCTATGAAGACGTCACCTTCGGGCCCGAAGACGCTGCTCCACTGCCCACCGCGTAGGGCCGCAGCAATCGCATCAGGGGAAGGCGACCCGCAGCCGTTAATTCGCGGCAACTTTTGCGGTTCTGGGCGAACAGGGCCAATTGCCAGAGTACGGGTCGCAGCCAACAATGAGGGGCTGGATTAAAGCAGGCCTTGGTGCATTTGGAATGTCCGTAGTGAAACCCCTCGTTGCCACGCACTCGCTTACCAAGATCTATGGTCCGCTGCGAGCGCTGGACGAGTGTACGCTGGAAGTGGGCAAAGGCGAAATCTTCGGCCTGCTGGGACCCAACGGCGCGGGCAAGACCACACTGATTCGGCTGCTCCTTGGCTTTCTGCAGCCCAGTTCGGGCCAGGCGACGATTGCAGGGCTGGATTGCCGGCGGCAATCAGTGGCGGTGCGACGGCAGGTGGCCTATCTGCCCGCCGAAGCGGCGCTCTTTCCGCAGATGCGGGGGCGGGAAGTGCTGCGGTTCTTTGCTGAGATCCGCGGCGACTCGATTGAACGCTCGCTGGCCATCGCCCAGCGCCTGGAACTCGATCTGACCCGCAGTGTGGGCTTTATGTCCACCGGCATGAAGCAAAAGTTGGCCCTGGCGGCGACGCTGGGGGCCGATGTGCTGCTGTACATTCTCGACGAACCGACGGCCAATCTCGATCCGTCCGTCCGCAGCACCGTGCTCACGCTCGTGACGGAAGCTCGCAATCGCGGCGCGACGGTGATGTTTTCCTCGCATGTGCTGGCCGAAGTGGAACAGGTTTGCGAACGGGTGGTGATTCTCCGCAGCGGGCGATTGGTACACACGCAGGCGCTTTCCGAACTGCGGTCGCAGCACCGGATTCTCGCCTGGCTGAACGGTCCGCTGCCGGCGCTGCCACGGGAATTCTCCAGTGACGATTGCCGCGTCTCGCAACAAGCTGATCTGGCCACGATTGAGTCGGATGGCGATCTCGCGCCGCTCTTAGGCTGGTTGGCGCTCTTACCCTTGCGCGATATTCGGATCGAACCCGTCGGGCTGCGGGCGATCTACGAACGGTTTCATCGGCCGGACGTTGCTACGCCTGAAAAACCAACAGCCGTCGAACCTGCCGCTGCCGAGCCGGTGGAATATGAGGCCTTGCGATGAATCGCGTGCTGCTGCGGAAGTGCATCTCGGAAGTGCAATTGCTGTTCTGGGCATGCGCGCTGCTCCTGTTTGCGTTCTGCTGGGTCCGCGTGTTCATTGTGGCCAGTTTGGATACGAGTTCGTTCGCGGCCATCATCGACAAACTGTGGGACAACTGGGGCCGGCTCTCGCCCGTGCCGCT
>JAYTUF010000593.1:0-5346 GCA_043744755.1 Anatilimnocola sp. | reverse complement strand
GAGAGCAGGCCCCAGGACTTTTCGATTTCGAGTTTCGATTCGATGCTCTTCCAAGGCAGATCGAAGGCTTCGAAGCCGATGCCGTGGAAGGCCCAGTTCTCGCCGACGCGGGACATCGTGCCGGGCGAAGTGTAGTGATGCCAGAACTCGCTTTGCGACGTGGGTGTGTACAGGGCATTGCCGGCGTGCGGAAAGCCGGTCTCTTTCACAAGCACAGGCCGCCCGGCTTTGAGCGCGATCTTCGCGGCCTCTTCGCGAGTCCAGGCGGCAGCTTTCTCGGCGGTCAGTTCTTTGCGATCGAAGACCGGGTGAATGTTGGGACAGAGAAAATCGCCGAACTTGAGGATCGTTTCGTTGGTATAGCCAGGCAGCGGTTCGCTCGTGCTGATCGGCACATTCTTAGGCAGCAATGGGCGAATGCGCTTCTCGGCGATGGCTAAGTCTTCGAGTTCATACCGCTTGAACGTGATCCCTTCGTTCCCCACCAGCACGCCCATGTTGAACAGACCGTCGTATTGTTTCGCCAGCGCCGCGACGCCATCGATCTCGGCCGTCGATTTCGGATTCCAAATCGCCAAGAGGATTCCGCGATAACCCAACTCACGAGCGACGGCCAAGACGCGCGGCGTGCATTGCTCGTGATAACCGTACAGCACCAGGCCATCAAAGGCAGGCCGCAGCACGGTGAGATCGGCCCGGATCGAGCTCGTTAGCAACCGGCCCTGATTGGCTTCCACCCGCGGATCAAGTTCCGACGGCGTATAGCAAATCAGCCTGGCGGGTTCCTCTTTGCTTGTTAAATACGAGTAGAGCGGATAGGAATGATCGGCCTTGTGTTGGGCGGAGGCACTCATTGTGAACAGCACAAATAGCAATAAGCCGAAGACGAGCGGGCGAACATGATTCATGAGAGACTCATCCACAGTACAGGACATGGCATTGCAGGGGAGCGAAGTGGATCATCAGAATGTAGTGCCCAGCAGTCAATCACTGTAGCTGAATTCGCCAGAATTCAGACGCGTTGCAGTCATCTGAATTCTGGCGAATTCAGCTACTTTGAGAACAAGCCCGATGAACCACTCTCCCAGCCATTGGTCACTCGCTCTCCTGTTGTTGCTGTACTCGGGCACTGATTTGCAGGCTGCTGATCCACCGCGGCCCAACGTCGTCATCTTTCTCGCCGACGATGCGGGCTGGGGCGATTACAGCCGGAATGGGAACCAGCAAGTCGCCACGCCGCACATCGATTCGATCGCGGCCGGCGGCGTGACGCTCGATCGCTTTTATGTCTGCCCTGTCTGTGCGCCGACGCGGGCGGAGTTTCTCACCGGCCGGTATCATCCGCGGACGGGCGTGTATGGCGTTTCGACCGGCCAGGAACGGATGAACCTGGACGAGCGGACCATCGCCGACGCTTTTCAAAAGGCCGGCTACGCCACCGGCGCATTCGGCAAGTGGCACAACGGCAGCCAATGGCCTTATCACCCCCTGGCCCGCGGCTTCGACGAATACTATGGCTACACCTCGGGCCACTGGGGCGAGTATTTCGATCCGCCGCTCGAACACAACGGCAAGCCGGTGCGCGAGCAGGGATACATCGTCGAACTCTGCACGAATCACACGATTGAGTTTATCGAACGCAACCAAGCAAAACCATTCTTCTGTTACGTCCCCTTCACGACGCCGCATTCACCGTGGGCGGTGCCCGCTGCTGATTGGCAGCGCTTCAAAGACAAGCCCATCGCCCAGCGCGGGACAAACGCCGGGCAGGAACAAATTGACGAAACACGCTGCGCCCTGGCGATGATTGAGAATCAAGACGCCAACGTCGGCAGCGTGCTGAAGAAGCTCGACGAGTTGAAACTGGCTGACAACACCATCGTCCTCTACTTCAGCGACAACGGCCCGAACACCTGGCGGTGGAACGGCGGCATGAAAGGCCGCAAAGGGACGACCGACGAAGGGGGCGTCCGCTCGACCTGCTTTCTCCGTTGGCCTGCGAAGTTGCCCAAGGATCGAACGGTGAAAGAGATTGCCGGGGCCATCGATCTGCTGCCGACGCTCGTATCGCTCGCGGGCATCGAGCGCGTCGGTGATAAACCGCTCGATGGGCGCGACCTCTCGCCGCTGTTGCTGGGAACGAAACAAGATTGGCCCAAGCGGATGATTTTTTCCAGTTGGAACCGCAACGTAAGCGTTCGCACGCAGCAGCATCGGCTTGATAACCAGGGACAACTGTTCGACATGCAGGCCGACCCGGCGCAGACAAAGCCAATCAATAGCGACCAGCCCATCGTCGCGGCCCACCTCACGACCCTGGTCGCAAAGTGGAAAGAGGAAATGGCCCTCGGACCCAAGACTCGACAACTGCCTGCCAGATCCGTCGATCCCCGGCCGATCCCCGTCGGCTATCGCGAATTCCCGCGCACCTGGCTCCCCGCCCGCGATGGCGAACCGCTGGGCGACGTCAAACGCAGTTCGAGCGCCCCCAACAGTTCATACTTCGTGAATTGGAAGAACAAGACCGATTCGCTCGTCTGGGAAATTGACGTCCACACCGCCGGCAAATACTCCGTCGAAATTCTCTACACCTGCCCGCTCGAATCGGCTGGCTCGACCATCGAACTCACTCACCTCGCCAGCAAACTCAGCGGTAAAGTCACTCCCGGTTGGGATCCGCCCCTGTACACCAATCAAGACACGCTGCCGCGTCCGCCCGCTGAATCGAAGATGAAGGAATTCAAGCCACTGGCGCTGGGCACTATTACGCTGGAGAAAGGGCGGGGGCCGTTGACGTTACGGGCGACGGAAATAACAGGCAGCGAAGTGATGCACCTGCGGGCGATCACGTTGACGCTGTTGAAAGAATAAGTGCATTAGGATCTGGCGTTACCAAATCTGTCGCATAGCCATGGGGAAAATCTGAAAACCAAGTAACAGCACGCTTCCGCATGCGGTGGTGCCACACTCGCTGCGGCAGACGTGCCCAGTTCCGTAACAATTGCTTAAATAGGTCACATAGATAAAGACATGCGTGAGAATCAGGCCCCATTCCTGAAGGGGTGAACCGCTGAGGTACACGGGGCAGATGATGAAGATCACAAGTTGGCAGGTGATCACCGTGATGGGAACGTTAAAGTTCGGCGGCCGTCGCTCCCTGGGGCGACGCAGGAATGGATTCCGGTCTTGGGGGAACTTTTTTGCAATTGCCGAGCCGATCATGAGCAGGACGTAATGCAGCAACATTGCCAGGAAGATGACGCCCGCGAACAAGAATTGGCGGCAACCGCACAGGATTGCGATGCCGACGCAAAACACGAGGAAGAATCGGAGGCTGAAGGTTGAAGTGGGGTTTCTATTCATGTATCCAACCAAATCGCTGCCACGCGTCGCCCCCAGTACGCCCCTGTTGACAGGAAAGGCCATCGAGAGGTTATGCAACTTCGACAAACGCCGCGGACGTTTCCGGTGCTGGAACCGCCTCGCCTTCCTCGCGAAGTCCATCGAGATGGAACTCAATTGCTTCGCGCATGTTGCTCTCGCACTCGGCGCGTGTTGCACCAGTGGAGACGCAACCCGGCAGGTCGGGAGAGTACGACGAAAACCCCGTGCTAGTTGGTTCGATAACGACGAGATACTTCATTTCAGCCCTGCCTGCTTGAGAATACTGTTGAGTGTTCCCGGAGCCAGTTCATCGTTTGGCTTGCCGGGAATCGTTACCACGCCGCGTTTTGAGACGTGGTTGAACTGTCGATGACTCCCGCGCGTGCGAACGTGTCGCCAACCGTCGGCTTCGACCAAGCGGATCACGTCGCGAACTTTCATCGGGTTAATTATAGCAGCTGCCGGCCACACCGCCGAAGAGACACGGGTGAGTACACGCCGTGCCACCGGACGATGCACTCGCCCCCTCGATGGGGCCTCACTTGCGCTGCAGCTCGCCGGATCGCGGCGGCTCAGCAGCCTGCCGCTCCGCGGGTTGTTCTCTCCAAGGCTTCGGCAGGCGGGTTCCTTCAAGGACCTCGATCGCCATAGCGCGGGCCTGGTCATAGGTAGGTTGTGGAAAGGTGCCGAAATACTGGACGTCAGCGCCCCGTTTGCAGATGAGGGCAAACGCGCGCTCGGTTTCCTTCAGCAGGGTGTCCCGCCGCAATTGTTCGTTGTACCGCTCGGAGGTAGTGAACTGGACCCGGCGTTCCTCCGTCTCCTGTTCGTCGACCACATAGAAGACAAACTTGCTGAACGACTCTTCCTTCGTATCAAAACTCTCCTTGACGAGAACCCTGCGATTGCCCATGTAGAATTGATCGCGAGTAACATCGTCCGAGTCGTATTTGCCGGCTTTTCGATACTCCAGCACACGCGCGAGGTGTTGCTCCGCTGCGACCGTTTGCCTGGCTTGCGTTGCAAAAAAGATCAGCTTGACCTCAATCTCAACATTGTTCGGATCGAGTTTTTGCCATTCCAAGCATGCACGATACGCCTTTTCGAACCGTTGTTGGGCGACGAATCCGAGCACCAACTGTTCGAGCAAATGGACGTCTTTCGGATGCTGATCCAGGGCCGAGCGCACAACCCGCTCCCATTCGTCGTACTGGCCGGCTTGCAGCAGCATGAGTGCGTAGAAGTGAATTACTGCGGGCTCATTCGGCTGCAATTTCAATACTTCGCGAGCTTGTGCGACCGCTTCTTCCTTTTCGTTGGCGTTCGCCAGACACATTGCCAGCATCGTCCTGGTCTCAGCATTCTTGGGGTCCAGTTCCACGGATCGGCGATACGCCTTGATCGCTTCGGGATAATCCTTGGCCACGCCGTGAAACCTTCCCTTGAACGCATACATGGCCTCATTGTTCGGTTCAAGTTGCATGGCCCGCTCCAAGTTTCTGCCAGCGGCGTCCACTTGATCCAAATGCACCTGCAGCTGAGCCAGTGCGAAGCGAGCCTGGGCATCGTCGGGCTTTTGCCTGAGTCGATCCTCACAGGACGCGGCCGCATCGCGCAAGCGCTTGTTGGCCTCATCTTCCTGGCCGGCTTTCCTGAGGTCCTTCGCTATCTTGACGATCTTCGCCGCCACGGTGCCGGCGTTGTCTTCCGCGAGACCAGCGAGCGGCGCGAGCAGAATAAGGAACGACAGCAGTGCCGCAAATCGAGTCGCATCCATGGCCCACCTCATGGCAGCAGAGTTGGCAGGTTCAAACCGGGACCTGTCGCTGACGTGAATGCTACCGCAGTTGCCGAGGATCGCAAACGCCAGTAATGGCGCAAAGTCGTGCTAGCGGCTAGTGGCACGGTGTGTACGCACCCGTGTTTCTTGGCCATTTGCGACGATGCATCAACCTCGCTGCC
>JAYTUF010000592.1:0-5361 GCA_043744755.1 Anatilimnocola sp. | reverse complement strand
CTTCGGAGTTCAAGTCGTGTACAAACATCTTGCGTCGTAAGTGACTGTAAAAACCTAACTTGTTGCAACTGCCCGGCTCGTTAGCCGGACAGTTGTGATCTGAAATCTGAAATCTGAAATCTCAGATCTCAGAATTGAACTCACTTAAACGGATCCTCTGCCGGCGGCGCCCTCGGTGCTGGCTGTGGCAGGGCTCGCCGTTGTTCCTCGGCCCGCTTCTGCAACTCCTTGATCCGTTCGGCAATGGCCGGTGGCAGATTCGGCGGCAAGCCGGGAACAGGCGCGCCATTGGGACCGATAATGATGCCGCGCGGGCCCAGGCCGGGGACGCCGCCCGGCGGAAGGTTGCGCGGACTCGCCGGATCGAAGATGGCATCGGCGACGTTCACGGGCGTGCCTGGTGGCAGCCCGGCGGTCGCGCTGGCGAGGTTGCCCGTTTGGGCCGGGGGCTGCGGAGGTTGCGGCTCGTTCGTCAGCTTAATGAGCGTCACCCGCATGGTGCCGGGCTGCACCCAGGTGGTGACTTGTACGGCCTGCTTCTCGAAATCGGCCTGCACTTCGCACATGTTGGCCTGGGCTGTGGCGATGTCTCCTTCGTAGGCAATGGCGCCGCTCCGCTTGTCGAGGCACAGCAGTTCCGCCGTAAAGTTGCCGTTGTTCGCGCCGCGGCGATTGCGAATGAAGACCATCAGCGGCGCATCAACCGGCTGATCCCAGGGCAACCCATGCTGGGCAATGAAGGCCGGCACCTGCCACCGCTGCTTGCCGGTTTGCCGGTCGATGGCATAGACGCGGCCATGCGCTTGCTGGCCGGGCATGCCGCCGCCACTCAACGGCTGCGCATTCAGCCCGGGCACGGAATCGGCCACCGGCGTGTTCGCCAGCACCGTGTATTGCTCTTGCGAACGCAAGACATGCAGCGAGGTCAGCGTCGACTCAGGTTCCAATTGCGTTTGGACGAGAGGTTGCCCCGTCGCCAGCGAGACCACGGTGAACTTACCCGTATTCTCCAGCAACGCAAACTCATTGCCATCGAGCATTTGTCCCTTGGCGCCGGTGGTGGTTTCGATTTTCCAGAGGTCTTCTTTCTCACTCCAGGCATCGAACAGCCTCAGGCGAACGGTGTTGCCCACTTGCTCCCAAGCCAGCACGCGGCGGCCATTGGTGGCGAGGCGAGTGTTCGAGCGGCCCACGGTGCGGGTGCCGAGCTGCGCGCCGTCGCGCATGCTATACACGGTCGCTTGATCGGAATTCGGGGGCACGGTGAAGACATATTCCTCGTCGCCAAACAGGTCGCAAGCGGGATCCAGCCCGTTCCGTTCCCACAGCGTTTCCCCGCTGATGGGATCAACGCAAACCAACTGCCGCGACCGCTGATAGACGATGCCGAACGGCGTCACCGGCCCCGGCTGATAATTTGTCTGCCCCGATTGATCGAAGGCCATGGTCCGGTTGCCGGTGATCGGATTGGCGACTTGCCGCAATTGCGGATACGACCGGCCGACCAGCATTGGATCAATGGTCACCACCTCCGCGCGCCAGAGAATCGGTTCTCCGGCGACTCGGTTCGGCCGCAAGGCATCCATCGCCAGTACCTCGCCGCCGGTATGCACCACGACGATGTGCCCCGCCGCGCGACCCATCAGGCCTGAGTAAGGAATCGAGTACGAAGCCCGATACACGCCGTCGCTGCGGCGAATCGGCGCTTGGGCGATCGTCTTCCCCAGGCTATCGACCACTTGCAACGCTTGCTGCGAAGGATCATAGACCGCTCGCAGGCCGCGCGGCGCCGCGCCGGTGAACTCGGTGAGCGTGACGCTGAAATTATTCATGTACGGACGCCCGCGATTGGCGTCGATGTTCCCTTCTGCCTTATTCGCGCGGCCGCTGTGCCAATTATCGAGCACTAGTTCCGTGCGGACTTGGGCTTTGACCAGAAACTTAGCCACCAGTTCACCGGCCGGATGATCCGCGGCGAGCGGATGACTGGCCAGGCACGCCGTGAACTCGGCAAAGCGTTCCGCGGCCAGATGAGGTCGCTGGGCGCGATCGTAAGTCTCGATGAGCGCTGCCAACCCCGCGGCCCGATAGTTCATATCGGCCGATTCCATCAGTTCACCAGACCGCAGTTCCGCTTCCAGCAGATTCCCCTCCACCATCAGCTTCTGCACGAGCAGCAGCCGGGCCCGATCGGCCAGCGGATGAAAGCCATAGATTTCGACAAACCGCCGGGCGCTCGATAACGTGCCGGTCTTCAGGCAGATGGCCAGGCGGGCTTCCAAGCGTTCCTGCAAGCGGGCACGGTCGGCTTCGCTGGAACTGCCATAGAGGTCGATCAGCCGGGCCTGCAACCAGCGGCTGGTGCGGACCTGCCACTTGTTGTCGATGTATTCCATCTGCGAATTGCCGTTATCATCCGGCGCGATCTCGGTTTGCAGTTCATCGGCCAACGTAACAAACGCTTCGAGCGATTCCGTCACCAGACCCGCCTTGTGCAACCCCACGGCTTGCAGGCGGAGCAACTCGCGCCGCTGGGCTGGGTCTTCGATCATCGTGCGGGCTTCGTCCACCAGCACGCGATGCTTGACAAAGTCCGTCCGCAGCAGCACCAGCATCACGCGGGCCAGCAAGCCGCGAATCCGCGCGTCGGCCGGTTGCAGCTCATTGGCTTTTCGCAGCAGAGTCAACGCGGCGTCGGTCTTGCTTTCCGTCAGCAGCAACTCTCCCTTGCGGGCGAGGGCTCGCACGTCGTTGGGATTAACTGCCAGGTCCTTTTCGACTTGAGCGCGGATGTGATCAACCAGGTAGAAGGCGGCGATCTGATCGTGGCCAACCGAGATTACCTGGCCCTCGAAGCTGATGATGTTGCCCAGCGTTGATTCCGTGCGAGCTTTTTCGGCAATCTTGCCCGCTTCGAGATCAAGCTTCACAAGTAGCTGGCCAGTCGTCGGCACAAAATAATGCGAGCCGCTGTAATAGCCGCGACCCGCAGCAATTTCGCCGCCTAGATCGATGGGTTGCGTCCAGGCGTCTTTGCCATCGCTGAGGTTAATCGCGCGGACGTTCTTCTTCCCCACCAGGATCACTTTGCCGCGATGCACGCAGGCTACATACAGATAGTCTTCGCGCTTCAGCGGTGCCCAGCGGGGTTTGCCAGTGACCAGATCGAGGCAATGCAGGAACTGCGATTCGACGGGCGTGACAACGACCGAGCCTTCGGCAATCACCGCGGAGGAATCGAGCCAGCGACCGCCGTTGGGATTGGGATTCACAGCCGAAGAAGTGATGACGCCGCGCGTGACGCGGGAAGTGATGTCGTTGCGGTCGTAGGTGTAGTTCCACTTCAGCGACCGCGTCCCCAGATCGACGGCCACCACGGCGCCGGCCGACGTTGGGCAAACGAGCACGCCATCAGCAAAGGATGGGGAAGCCGCAGCCAGGCGACGGGTGGAGTCATAACGAATGGTGAGCGTTTCTTCGGGCACGCTCCCTAGTTGTTGTTTCCATTCGACCGCGCCCGTCTCGGGCATCAAACAGACCAGCCGAATTTCGCCTGTGAACTCAGCAATCCCATATAGCCGGTCGGCAATCGTGACTGGCGCGCCGAGGAAGAACGCGCCGGCCAGATTGGGATCGTCGCCGCCGCTTTCACCACCGACGGTCCAGCAAAGCGTCCCTTGCCGACGGAGATTGAGCGCTGTCAATTGGTTCGCGCCTTTGACGCCCAAAGTCGGTCTGGCGCCAATCCACACGCCCCGCATCTGATTCGGAGTAGCGTTGTTCATGTACTCCAGGTCATCCACGAAATACAACTGCTGGCCATCGCTGCTCATCTGGTTATAGAGATTGTCATCCCAAACGCGTTGCCGCGTGGTGTTTTCGCGCGTGTTGCTGGCCTGTTGAACGCCCTGCACCAACTTGGCGGCGTTGTTCGTCGGCGGATCATTCCAAGGATAGACCCACAGTCGTTTGCCGTTTTGGAGCGAGATTCCCATCACCTTCTCGGGAGTGCGAACGACGATGTAGTCGATTTGTTTGCTCCCGGCTTTGCCATGCGTGGCGATGGCCAGTGGTTGAATGGCCGGAATCATGGACTCGTTTTTATCCTGCAAACTGCGGGCGAGCGCAGCGATCCGTTCGCCTAATTTGGGATCGTTGATCGTGGGGAAATACCATTCGGAATTAACCAGCGGCAGGCCGCCTTCACTGGCCGCATTGCGAGCCTCGTCGCCGCGAAACATGACCCACTGATTGGCTACCGCAGCAGCGGGCGAAACTCCGCGGCCCGCGATCTTTTCCAGCCAGGCCAGAGCCTGATCGTCCTTTTCAAACAGCGGTTCTTCGCCATCTTGCAGGCGGACTTTGATCCGCGGTGTGCGCTGCTTTAACGCGACCAGCACCTCGACGGCTTTATCGGGGCGGCGGGCGTGATTCCAGGCGGTGGCAGTGAGCACGGAAAGTTCTGGATCGAGCAGCTCGCGCGCAGGAGCTTGCTCGCACAACGGCTGCAGCAGCAGCGCTGCGGCGAGCGCTCGGCCTTGATCCATTTCCAAGCGGCCGAGCAGAAACGACGCTTCGTAACCAGCCTTCGTATGAAAATAACGGCGCGACACTTCGGCTACGCCGGCTACGTCGCGGTCGCGCAGCGCATCGTTCAAGCGGCGACGGGCATCGTGGCCCACTTGCGTTTCGTAGAGTTGCCGCGCCGCGGCGGGAAGCGAACCGAGCAACTGATTGCCCAGCGACTTGACGCTGAGCTGACTATCGGGGTGGCCCGGGGCTGCGAGAAAATAGTCATCCAGCGTGGGATCGGTAAGGAGTTCTTCCAGGGCTTGCACGGCAGCGGGATAGTCCTGCTCGTCGAGCGCCTTGCGCGCCCGATTCAGCAATTGCCGCAGCTCGCGCGTGGCCGGGCGAATGACGGTGCTGGTATCGTTATTCGCCGGCGGCACAACTTGCCCGTGAACCTGCGAGGTGATCAGCATTGTCAGTCCCAACACTACGCCGGCTGCCGTGCCTGTGAAGGTTGAGCCGCCACCAATCAATCGACCGTGCAACATCGGAACACATCCTGTTTGGGAGTAACCACCCATAAGCCTGCGTAAGCGTCGCAAATTAATCAACTTCCCGGATTGCGAATGGCTCGCGACCACCGGCCTTGTTGCCGGTGGGGCGCTCACTGGTCAGCTACTAATTGAGTCTTCAATCTTCGCGACCACGGGGTTTATCCCCGTGGGGCGATCACTGGTCCGCTAGGTAGCTTGTCAATGATGGCCCCACTGGGACAAGCCCAGTGGTCGCCTTGAGTATCGAGATTGTTCAAGGTAGCTCACCAGTGATCGCCCCACTGGGACAAGCCCA
>JAYTUF010000591.1:0-5373 GCA_043744755.1 Anatilimnocola sp. | reverse complement strand
CAGTTTTCACCGGGATTTCGCAGTTACTCAACACAAGCAACGGCGGCTAAACGAGTTAGTGATGCTATCACTTTCGAACCTGGCGCTGTCCAATTAGGCGACGGGCTCGGCTTTTGGAACCTTGTATGGCTTGACGTCTTCTCGCGTATACCCCGCCCACTTGCCCGTGAACGAGAGCCAGTAGAATTTCGCTCGGCGGAAGCGGCCAGTGCAGAGCATCAGCAGGCTGCCGACAAGCGAGCGAAACAAGGCCCAGGCGACGACCCGAACCGAAAAGCCATATTTTCGGAAGAGTCGCCCACGGGCGCATGAATAGGAATAAGACCGCCGCATGGCGGCTTCTTCGTAATCGATGGTGGGGTCGGGGTGCAAAATCACGATCTCGGGAAAGTATTCTAAGTGCATCCCCTGATCGAGCATGCGCAGCATCAAATCGGGTCCGTCGTCGGCACCCCAGGGCGTGCCCGCGCCGGGGCCAACCTGCTCATCAAATCGCAGGTCTCCCAGCCGATCGCGGCGCGCAAAAAGCGTGAACTCCACGCACCGCAAAAGCAGATTGCCGCGGTCGATTTTTCCCCCGCGAGTGTCGCACCGCCCCATTGTTTCAGCTCGTGTGGTAAGCGCGTCGATGTCAGGCTGCGCAGCGAATTTCGCGGCCACACGGTCGAGCACGCCGGGCGGATACGTACAATCATCGTCCGGAAAAGTAACGATTTCTGCCGTGGACAGAGCAATTCCACGATTCCGACCACGGCACGCGCCGCGCTCCTTCATGGGCTCATGCCGGAGCGGTAACGCACCCGCGAACTCGGCCACCACCCCGGCAATGCCGTTGGCCTGGCTCTGGTCAACGACGATGACCTCGAAATCAGTCCTCCGCTGCTCGACGAGGGAATGCAGCAGGAGCCGCAAGGGTTCTTCACGGCCGATCGTGGACACAATAAGCGAAAACTTCATACCCAACTTCTCCTTTGACCGGACGAGGCCCCGTCATCCATCGGTTTGCCTACCGGTCGTGGGCCAGAACATTTTGATCAACGACGTATACGCCGGGCTCAGGCCCGCATGCGTCCAGATTCCCAACAGCCGACGAGCCAAGAGCCACTCGCAGCCGGCCTGCAGAATGGCGGCCGTGGCAGACACCACCGACAGACCAACAATGCCGAATTTCCAGGCGGCGAAGGGAGCAGCCGTCAGCACGAAGACCGCCGTCGCCAGATTCACGAAGAGTGCCGCATAGTGTCGCCCGGTCATCAGGAGCGTGTAGCCCCCTAGTCCGCAAGCGAGAACGACGAGCTGCCCGCACGCGAGGATGGCCAGCGGCAATGCTGCTTGGCGGTAGAACGGTCCGTAATACAGACCCAGGATCGCTTCCGGCGCCGCGATCATGGCAATGGCGGCCAGGCCTGCCGGCAACGCAGCTAATCCAGCCGCGCCGCGCAGCATCTGCTGTAGCTCGTCTTTTCTGCCGCTGGCATACAGGCCCGCAATCGAGGACAGCACCGTGAGCGTCACCACCTGCAGCGGGAGCCAGACCACGACGATCAGCCGGCGGGCAGCGGCGTACCAAGCCAGCTCGTCGCGCGAGCAAAAGGCGCTCGCAATCCATAAGTCGGCCCAGACCGTCGCGAACGCCAAAAGCTGCAAGGCCAGCATGGGCAACGACACCGACAGCAACCGGCTGAGCGATAACGGCGGCGCAACGCGCGCTTCACTATTCTCGATCGGTTTTGACACTGCGCCTGCCGCGCCGCGCCGCACCGTGCCCACAAGCAGTGCCAAGGTAAGAGGCACCGATACGCACAAACCGGCCACCAGGCAAGCGACGGCCCAATGCAGGTTGGGGGATCTCCAATTGGCAACCACGAACACGAGCGCCAGGAACAACGCGCCAGCGAGCGGACTACCCGCCTGGCCGCCCGAAAGGAAGCTCGTGAACCGAAGCTCGTGGTAACCCCGCAATGATTCGCCGGCCAGTTGTTGCCCAGCGAGCAAGACGGTTGCGATCGCGGCGAGCAAGCAAAAGCCAGTAGACGTGTCAAGCTGCAGTTGCCTCGCTCCGCCGAGCCAGAGGGCCAGGAACGTACCCAAACCAACCGCCAACATCGACACAACCGCTACTTGCCAAATGAGCGCGGTGGCCCGCTGCGCCCGGCCAATGTCGCCCGCCCCTAGGTTCTCCGGCACGAAACGCACGACCGCAGTCCCCAGTCCCAGCATCGCCATCGAGGCGGCAAATGCCAACAGGTTGAAGAGAACCAGGAATTTGCCGAAATCGGCCGGGGCAAGTAGCCTCGCTAACAGGGCGCTCGTAATAACGTTAACGCCGATGCCCAAAGCGCGCCCGCCGGCCACCCAAATCGCTCCCTGTCCTACGCGGCGCAACAGTTCGGGTGAGCTACCGACCTCAGAAGGTTTGACCCGTTTGGGGGACCCGATGGCGGAATGATACGAATTGCCCTGAACCATGGTGCCATGATAATTCGGACGAACTATCGGACAAGGCCTAAGTTCGGTTTTCAATCGCCGGTCTATATTATCCGGAAAACTCCGATCACGGAATATTCCTGCATCCCTCCAGTAGGTCGAACCGAGACGGACTGTAACGGCGTAACCGACGAAGCACTGCAGACGGCGGTAAAAGCCGTCGATCGCAGGGGAAACGCCCCGATCGCAGGATTGCACTCAGTCGTCCCTTCGGCCAAACTAAGTTTTGATGATAGAGAACATGACCAACCCTTCGCCCTACCGGCAAAACCTATCCAAATCTTCGGTGTTCGAAAAACGCATCGTTTCTCCTTCTATCGCTGGCAAATACCGCAAATTCCTTGACCGCCGCCGGTGAGTCTACGTTGCGGAATTGAAGTGACCGCTGCGTGGGTGGATTTGCGCCACGGGAGAACATGTCTATGTCAACGCGTTGCCACGGTCATTGGATCGCTGCATTGCTCGTCGCGTTGGGTGTATTTCCTGAGGCGACACAGGCCGAAAAGTACGCACTTGACGCAACCTATTCGCCAACTCTGCCGACGGGGATGAAATTCGGTGCCGTTTCCGCAATTGCCTTCGATTCCGAGGGTTATCTGGTGGTGGCTCATCGTGGCCCGCGACCAATTCTGGTTTACGATCCGGCTGGTAAACTCGTCCACATGTTTGGCGATGACGAACTGACGGCCGTGCATGGCACGCGCATCGATGCCGACGACAACATCTGGGTCACCGATTACAAAAATCACACCGTCATCAAGTATTCAACGGCGGGCAAGGTACTCCTCTTACTTGGCAAGCGCGATGTCGCGGGAGAAGACGGCTTCACCTTCAATCGAGCGACCGATGTCGCCTTTGCACCGAACGGCGACATTTTCGTGTCAGACGGTTACGGCAACGATCGGATCGTGAAATTCACCAAGGCAGGCAAATACGTGAAAGCCTGGGGCACGAAGGGCAAGGCCGAGGGTCAATTGAACCTGCCGCATGCCGTGCAGTTCGATGGTAAAGGATTGCTACACGTTGCCGATCGGGAAAACGACCGCGTGCAAGTGTTCGATCAAGCAGGCGAGTTCATCCGCAGCTACGGCGGTTTTGCACCGTTCGGAATGTGCCTCACGCCCGAGCAAACGTTGTTCGTGGCTGATGGCAGGGCCAACAAGTGCTTACACATGACGCTCTCCGGGCAGTTGCTGGCTGAGTGGGGCAGCAAGGGGTCGGAGCCCGGCCAATTCAATTTGCCGCATTGCATCGCTGTCGATCGCAAAGGAAGCGTCTATGTCGGCGAAATCGGCGGCGAGCGACTTCAACGCTTCGTGCGCCAATGAAGCGCGCCAAGCTGACAAGGATTCTGGCATGAACTGGCACCTGCGAAATATCTTGTGCTGGGCGCTGATCCAAGTCGCGTTGAACTCTTGCGTATCGAGTGCAGATGATGCGCCGAAGTTCTATCGCGGTATCAACCTCAACGGTCCGGCGTTGGTTATCGACGGACAAGCTTGGGAGCCGGACAGCGAGCGCGGCATCTCGGTGGATGGACTGTCGGCGTTCGAGAATCAATCCGTGCGATTGATTCCACCGACGGACGATGCGCGGGCCCGGATGATTCGCTCATCGCGGTATTCGCCAGCGGGCAAGGCTCGTCTGCGGATTACGGAAGTGCCGGCCGGTAAATACAGCGTTTATCTGTACGTTTGGGAAGATAACGATTCGCAGAAGTTCGAGCTTCAGCTTCAGGGGAAGCAAGTTGCCAAGGATTACAACAGCGGCAACGGTGGACATTGGGATCGACTGGGGCCGTGGTCAATCGATATCACGGACGGAGTGATTGAGCTAAGCGCCAATGGCGGGCACGCGAACTTGTCGGGAATCGAAATCTGGCGCGGAACACTCACGGAAAAAGACAAACCGCTCAAGGAACTCGCGCCCGTAATCGTTGCAAAAACGCTGGAAGCGGAAGTTGCAGTGCTGCTCGCACGCAATTGCTTGGAATGCCACAACGGGTCCGATCACAAAGGTGGCTTAGATTTATCTCGCCGCGAGAAAGCATTGGCCGGCGGAGACAGTGGCGAAGTGCTGAAGCCGGGCGAACTCAAAAGTGTGCTTTTAGAACGCATCGAAGCCGGCGAGATGCCACCGAAAGGTCGCACTCCACTATCAGCCGACGATCGCCAGCTTTTACGCGAGTGGGTGCAGGCTGGAGCGAAGTGGGCCGCAGATCCCATTGATCCCTTTCTGTACACGAGCGACCGCCGCGCAGGCTACAACTGGTGGTCGTTGCAACCGCTGAAGATCATTGGGCCACCTCCAGCCGAGGCGGCACACGTCCGCAACCCAATCGACCACTTCATTATTGAAGGGTTGAAGAAGGCGGGCCTCACGCCCTCGCCACAAGCTGACCGCCGCACGCTGATTCGCCGGTTGAACTTTGATCTGATCGGGCTGCCGCCGACACCGGAAGAAGTTGAGGAATTCGTCAACGACCGCGACGAGCGCGCGTATGAAAAGCTCGTCGATCGGCTGCTTGATTCGCCCCATTATGGAGAGCGATGGGCCCGTCACTGGCTCGACATTGTGCGCTTCGGCGAGAGTCAAGGTTTTGAGCGGAACAAGCTGCGACCTAGCGTCTGGAAGTATCGCGACTTTGTGGTTGAAGCATTCAATGCCGATCTGCCCTATGACGAGTTCATCCGCTGGCAGATTGCCGGCGATGTGCTGCGTCCGGATGACCCCTTCGCAGTGATCGCGAGCGGGTTTCTCGCGATTGGCCCCTACGATTTGACGGCCTAGGATCGGCGCATCATTAACTGTCGGCACATGTGTAGGACGGACAATCCTGTCCGTCGTTTTCAAGGCGGACAGGATTGTCCGCCCTACAATAATTGA
>JAYTUF010000590.1:0-5379 GCA_043744755.1 Anatilimnocola sp. | reverse complement strand
GCCGCGTAAGAGGGACCAGACCTTATCGTCCGATCTCTGAACTCCCTCTCCTCGGTACTCGTGGTACTCCACGGTGATACAGGGAGAGGGTTGGGGTGAGGGGTCGACCTTGGTACAAGCTCAACCATTCTCGCGAAACGACAAGCCCATGACCCTCGAAGTCGAACTTAAATTCCGTTTATCCGACGAAGCAACTCTTCGCGCTGAGTTAGTAAAATGCGACGTCGCATGGCATCCACCCGAAGAGCAAGTTGATTGCTACTTCAATCACCCCGCCCGTGATTTTGCCCAGACCGATGAAGCAGTCAGGCTGCGGCAGACCGGCGGGCAGAATGTCATCACCTATAAAGGCCCCAAGCTCGATGCGGCAACCAAGACCCGCCGCGAAATTGAACTCCCCATCGCACCAGGGAGCGAAGGCTTAGCGCAATTCGGCGAACTGCTCGAAGTTCTCAGTTTCCGCCGCGTCGCGGAAGTGCGCAAGGTCCGCACGAAAGGAAAACTGTTCTGGCAGGATTGGCCGGTCGAAGTCGCCCTCGATCAAGTGGCGGGGCTGGGCTCGTTCGTCGAACTCGAAATTCAAGCGGAGGAAGCTGAACTGGCTAGCGCTCGGCAAGCGATTCTCGCCTTGGCAACGCGATTGAATCTCACGCAGCAAGAACGCCGCGGGTATCTCGAAATGTTGCTGACGAACACGGCACTTCCTCGCTAACGCGTCGGGCTACCTCGCAATGCAATACAAAAACTTCTTCCCGCGCAAGAACATCTCCTTGCCCACAATGGCCGGCGAAGCGTCGAACTCTTCTGCCAGTTCGTTCGTGGCCAGGATTTGCAAATCGTCGGCATGTTTGATGACCGTGGTCACACCGCGGCGGGATGTGAAATAAACCCGTCCCGCGGCGCCGACGGGCGAAGCGTAGGCCTGCGAAATCCCCTGCAGGCGGGTGCGCTCGATCAGCGTCTTGCCGGTCGCGGCTTCGACGCACGAGAGAATCCCTTCGTTCGATTGCGTGAAGTACAGCCGGCCGTCGTACAGCAGCGGTGAAGGAATGTAAGGCGTGCCGCGATCGAGTCGCCAGGCGATTTTGTCGCTATCGGTCAGGTCCCCCTTTTGATCGAAGGGGAGTGCGTAGAGCGCGCTCCCGCGATAACCGCTCATGCAGAAAACGTGCTTGTCATTGGCCACTGGCGAAGGCGTCACGTTGGTCACTTGCCCGCCGCATTGCCAGAGGACTTCGCCCGTTGTCAGATCGTAACTGCGGACGAGATTCGTAGCGTTGGTGATGACCTGCGTCGTGCCGGACCGCTCCACAATCAGTGGCGTCGCCCAGGCGGTTTTCTCGTCGCGATCTTTCCGCCAGAGTACGTCGCCCGTCTCGGCATTTTGCGCGACGATGAACGACGGGCCATCCTGATCCCAGGTCGTCACCAGTGTGTTGCCATGCAGCGCGGGTGAACTTCCTTCGCCGAAGCTGTTGCGAGTTTGCAGCTTGCCGAATTCCTTGGACCAAAGTGGCTTGCCGTCTAAATCGTAGGCATACACGCCGTTGGAACCGAACGACACGAACAGCCGTTTGCCATCGGTCACAGGTGATGCCGAGGCGAAGTCATTGTCCTGATGATGGCCTTCGTGCGGCACGCGCTCCGTGGCCTGCTGTTGCCAGAGTGTCTTGCCCGTCGCGCGATCGAGGCAGAGTACGGTGAACTGATAAAAGTTTTTGGGAAACGTAATACCGAACGGCCGCTTGGGTTGATCGGCCGGATCGGGCACGGTATCGACCGTCTTGTCTGTTTTGATGGCCGTGAGCAGGAAAATGCGGTCGCCCCAGATGATGGGCGTTGAGCTCCCTTCGCCGGGGATGGCCACCTTCCAGCGGATGTTTTCGGACTCGCTCCATGTGGTCGGCGGATCACCGGTCGGTGCCACGCCATTTGCTTGCGGACCGCGCCAGGCGGGCCAGTTCGCCAGTGCGACGGCCTCTTGAGCGGTGGCCAGGGAAGCGGCGAAAGAGATAACTCCGCAGCTCAGAAACATTAGCATTAGAACAGGAGTGCGGAATGGCATCGGATGAATCTCTCGCGGAACGGAGTGTGGTAGCTGCTGCAATCTAAAACAACTTGTCCACTGCCGACAACCTGGGATTCGCTCTTGATTGTTTGGCGGAGCTTGCGAGAATGGGGATATGGGTTGCTTTCGCAGATTCCGCCTAGCCCGCTTGCTCATCCTGAGCCTGTTGGTCATTTCTCTCGGAGCGCTGCCGCCGCTGCGGATGGCCTGTGCTTGCGGAACGTCTGGCGGATGCGCTACAGCTTCCCAGTCGTGCTGCTCGGTCCCGAGCAAAACAACTGGGCCAGCGACAGGTTGTTGCTGCGCCGCCGAGGCTTGTGATTCTGCCGGCTCTTGCTGTGCGGTTGCCGTTCAACAAGGGTGCAGCGATTGTAGTCTGGGAGGCATTTGCCAGTGCAGCACCGCTCCCGTCGATACCGCGCCTGCTAGCTTGCCGACGCCATCGAAATCTAATCCGAACGACCTGGCGATTGCGACCAGCGCTCACGCGGATTGGCAACTCCCCGCCGTGGTACCGGTTGTTGTCGACGGCTGCCAGGCACCCTTCTTTGGCCCACCGATCTTGGGGCCATCCGTGCAAATCGCGTTCTGCATCTGGCGAAATTAATCTTCTGATCGCGCCGGCGTCTATCGCTGCGCGCATGTGTTAGCGACTGCTTTCTTTACACATGTTTTTCAGGAGATTTCTCATGACTGCTTTTTTTCTCGGCTTTCTCGCGATGATTTCGATGGCCTTTGCGACACCCACTGCTACCACCGCGAAAGCAAGCGGCGGTTGTTGCTGCGGCGCGGCCTGCGCTTGCGACGACTGTGCCTGTGCGGCTTTGGGCTGCGCATGCGATAGTGGCGGACCGTGCGTTTGTGACGCAGGTTGCTGCCACTCCGGCGCTTGTTGCGCTACCAAGTAGCCCGCCGCGTTAGCAAGGAAGTCTGCTGGTCGTTATGACCAGATATCAATCGCAATCGCCGCCTCACAGCGGCGGTTGCCTTTTGCAATGCCGCGGGGTCGTCGCGAATCGGTTCGAGCAGGCTGGCGGAGGTGGTGGACATTCAGGAACTCATGCAAGTGAACAGGCCGATATGGTCACTAAAGTCATTCTCACTACCGTATCAGGAGCGGGCAACCTTGCTGCGTTCTTGCGCCAATTCGTTACCATAATCTCCGCACGCCATACGCATCGAAAATGCCATCGGCGCTGACAACCGGAATTCCCTCCGCCAGTGATTGGGCAACCAGAAGGCGATCAAACGGATCGCGATGATGAAACGGAAGGGTAGCCACAACCTCGGTATGTTTGGGCTCGATGGGGAGGACTACCAATCCGATCGTCTGAATGGCACGCGTAAAAAACTGTTCATGCGGCATCGATAGTTTGTATTTGCTGACGCTCGATTTGATCGCCACTTCCCAGTAGCAGACGGGGCTGATCAGCTGCTGGTGCTGGGAATCGGATAACAAGGCTCGGGCTGTTTTGCTGAGTTGTGCGTCGGCGAGAACAAACCACAGAAAAGTGTGCGTATCGAGCAGCAGTCTCAAGGCATGTACTCCGCGAAGTCCTGTAGATGCTCGTCATCTTCAGAGATGATCGTTAGCATTCCCTTGAGGCATCCATACCCGCTCGTCAATGATGGCGATGGCCCAACAATGCGAGCGACTTCCTGGTCTCCGCGAGTAATCACCACCTCCTCTCCCGGTTGAAGTTGGTCGATAAGCTGCGGCAGTTGGGCTTGCACTTCGTCGATTGTGAGCGTGGTCATTGGAAACTCCTTGTTTGCTGAAATTATACCACGCCAGCACACTCGTACACTCTGTCAACAGAGTCGACTGCCCCATGAGCCGACAATTTTGAAAATCCGGAGTGAACCGCTGTCCAAACTTTACGGTACTCATAGAAGGGACGCGGCCGCGACTTGTGGAATTCGCGGCGAAGCGATAGGTTCGATAGTTTACGACGTTTTCGTTCCGCCAGAGTTCGTTTCATGCCCGTTTCGCAGATCATTCCGACGCATCAACCCACGGCGCTCCCTGACCATCAGCGGATTGTGATTACCGGTATCGGCCTGACCGCGCCGAATGGGAACAATTTGGCCGAGTATCGGGCCGCTTTGCTGGCGGGCAAGAGCGGTGTGACCGCGTATGAAATTCGCTATGTGGGCGAGACGCTGGCTGGCGTTTGTAAGTTCGATGCGTTGCGGTATCAATCGAAAAAGGACATCCGCCGCGGCACTCGCGCGGGGAGCGTGGGCATTTATTGCACGAACGAGGCGATCCGCGATGCAGGGTTGGCTTGGGACACGGTGGAGAAGAGCCGCGTCGGTATTTATCTGGGTGTGACCGAGCATGGCAATGTCGAGACCGAGAACGAGATCTTCGCGCTGAAGGGTTACGACTACGACGTGCAGTTCTGGTCGCATCATCACAACCCGCGGACCGTCGCCAACAACCCGGCCGGCGAAGCGTCGCTCAATCTGGGAGTGACCGGCCCGCATTACACCATCGGCGCTGCCTGCGCTGCAGGGAATGCGGGGCTGATTCAGGGGGCCCAGATGTTGCGGCTCGGTGATTGCGATCTCGCGCTCGCCGGCGGTGTTTCCGAGAGCATTCACACCTTCGGCATCTTTGCGAGTTTCAAGAGCCAGGGAGCGCTCGCAACTCACCCCGATCCCGAAAAGGCTTCGCGGCCTTTTGACATGCAGCGAAACGGCATTGTCGTGGCCGAGGGTGGCTGCGTGTATGTTCTGGAGAGACTTGTGGACGCTCGTCGCCGCCGCGCGAAGATTTATGGCGAATTGGCCGGATATGCGATCAATACCGATGCCACCGATTTCGTGCTGCCCAACCCGGAGCGCCAGGCCCAATGCGTGGAATTGGCCTTGCAACGAGCCGCGCTGCAGCCGAGCGACATCGACATTGTCAGCACGCATGCGACCGGCACCGGCCAGGGAGATACGCAGGAATGCGATGCTCTCCGCCGCGTGTTCACTTCCAGCGACAAGACCTATTTCAACAACACCAAAAGCTTCATAGGCCACGCGATGGGCGCGGCCGGTGCGCTGGAACTGGCGGGCAACCTGCCGGCGTTTGACGATGGAATATGTCATCACACGATCAATGTCGATGAGCTTGATCCCGATTGCGCGCTCACCACGCTGGTCATTGGCGAGCCGAAAAAGCTTGGCAGCGTAAATTACATCCTGAACAATTCATTCGGGATGCTGGGGATCAACTCGGTGGTGATTATTAAGAAGTTTGCCGAATGATGGGAGGGCGAGCGATTGATGGGAGGGCGAGCGATTGATGGGAGGGCGAG
>JAYTUF010000589.1:0-5387 GCA_043744755.1 Anatilimnocola sp. | reverse complement strand
CCTTCGTTTACCAATCCCCCACGCTCCCATCCGAGAGAAACACCCGCTGCAGCACTTCCTGCTCAAACGGATGCTTTCGTACTTCTTCCTCATTGATTTCAATGCCGAGTCCCGGCCGCCGATTCGGACGAACAAGGCGACCGGCGGGATCGATTGAAAAACCTTCTTGCACAACATCCTGCCGCCAGGGAACATCGTTGCTCACCGTTTCGCAGATGATGTAACTGGGCTGCGAGAAACCAAATTCCAGCGAAGCCGCGGTGCTCACGGGTCCTTGCGGATTGTGCGGCGCGAGGGCGATGCGATGGGCTTCGGCCAGGGCCGCAATTCGCCGCGCTTCGGTGAAGCCGCCGCAGTGCGTGATATCGAGCTGACAAACTTCGCAGCCCCGGGCAGCAAACAGATCGCGAAACTGCGCCAGGTGCGTCAGACGTTCACCCGTCGCGACCGGCGCGACCAGTTCGCGATTGATCATCGCCAGGCCTTCGAGGCTTTCCGGCCAACAAGGCTCTTCAAAGAAATAGAGATGATAAGGCTCCAAGGCCTTGCCGAATTGCAGTCCCATCGCCGGTGAAGGCCGCGCGTGACAATCGACCATGATGTCGATCTCTTCACCCACCGCTTCGCGCATCGCCCGCACAGCCGCTTCGGCAGCGCGGATCGGTTTCAAACCTTCGAGCGGCAAGGTAGAGGGAACGGCCATGCTCTTGAATGCAGTGTATCCGTCAGCCACGGCCTGCTGCGCGAGTTCCGCGAACCGCTTGGCGTTATCAACGGGCGTCTCATAAAAATCCTCCATCCGCCCGCCACCCAGATGGCAATAGGTACGAACGTGATCCCGCACCGGGCCGCCCCATAGCCGGCTGCAAGGCAAGTTCGCGACTTTGCCGAGAATGTCCCACAGCGCGATATCAATCCCGGCTATCGCTGTCGAACGCACGATGCCGGTCCCATGCCAAAAATGCTGCCGGTGCATCATCTGCCAGAGATGCTCGACTCGCGTGGGATCTTCGCCGACCACTAACTGCGACAAGTCTTCTAACGCTCCGACGATCGCCCGCGTATGCCATTCGAGCGTCGCTTCGCCCCAGCCAAACAGGCCCGGCTGATCGGTGTGGACCTTCACGAAAATCCAGTTCCTCATGCGGGCATGACAAACGAGTGGCTCAATGCGGGTGATTTTCATGTGGGTGAACGCTATCTCGTGCTACTCGTAGGGATGTCATTTGAATAAGGCTTCGACGAGAGCGGTTGCTTCCGCGATGATTTGCTCGAATGATCCCGGCGCAACGACGGCAACCGATTCTTGATAAAGCCCCTGACCATAGCTCTCGCGGGGCACAATATACGAGGGTCCCCAGCCATCCACGAGGGTCATCACCATGATCGCGACCTGGGGAAACTTCGCGCGGAGCGTTGTCTGCAACTGACTATACAGCTCGCCGCGCACGCCGAGCCAAATCCCGTCGCCTAAGCGGAGAACTTGAATTTCGTAAGGATAAGAGCCGGGCGGCAACTCCTCTAGGCGGCGCAGCAAGCGGGTTTGTCGTTCGATCAGCGCGTGCGCATCGCGGGCTTGAAGTTGATCTCCGGCCGCGAGCGCGTCACGTTCCCGCTGTTGTTGCACGGCGAGCACTGCCTGAACTTCCTGGGCGGTAGGTCGGTCGTCGCGATAGGCTAGCTGGAACGGTCGGATGAAACATTCAGAAGAACTTGCCCACTTCCGCCTGGACTCGTTCCACTGCTCATGCTTCCAAGTGCCAAGCGTCGCTCCCGAAATGGTTGGTCCTTGATAGACATAAGTTGTTCCGGGCGGAGCGAGGGCCGTGAGTGCTTCGAGCGCAGCATAGCCGAGCTGCCGGCCATTGCGATCGGCGACTTGCACATCGCCGACATAGCCCTCGCGCGGACCGAGTTCCGCCGATGCGCCTTGCAGGAAGATGCACGGCGCGTCTTTCGTCGCCGCCTCGACCGTTTCGCGCATAGCGCCAATGTAGTCCGGACTGATGAGTTGATTCTCCCAGGCCAGCGTCGTCGGATGGCAGGCGTAGTTTACGAACGTCGCAAGAATCTGACCTTGTTCATTGGTGACCAGCGCGACCACGACTGTATCATCAGCGGCCGCATCGGGATTGAAGCCGCACACGAACTGCTTTCGCTCCGAGTCATAAAAATCGCGATTCGTCGCCAGCGAGCAGCGGCCGACACCATAAACGATGGTCGCGGGGGCGGCCTGCGCTTTCGCCTGCTTGACCAATTGGCCGCAGCGCGCGGCAACCTCTCGCAAATAGGGCTCAATCAATTCGCCGCCCGGCAAAGCGGCTCGGTCCAGGCTCATCAACCCTGCACCGTGCGTATGTGTGAACGTAATCAGCAGTTGCTCTTCGTCCAGCCGCGCGATGCGGGCAATCGTCGATTTCAGCAACTTAATTTCAGTCTCGCCAAGCAGGCAGTGATCGAGCGTGAGGATCACTCGGCAACTTGATTTCTCCATGTTCATCGGCACGAACACGACCGCCGAAGCCACGAGCGGCCGATGAACCCCCGCCGCCCGTTCATGCGTGGCAGCGCCCCACATGCGGTGATAAATGCCAACCGGCGGCGTGATATCGCAGCGGGCGACGCCAAAGCTGCAAATCGATTGCGGGGTTTCTTGAATGATCGTCATGGCGACTCCAAATAGTCGCCTTTCGCTCCGCGAAAGGCAAAGTCTTTCGCGGAGCGAAAAACGACACTGGCTGACTCGCTGAAAATACCATGAATGCGGTTCGCGCGAACTGTGTTCAGGTGTACACTAATGAAATATGGCCGACCAGCCTCCATTTCGTTTCATCGCCCGTGGCAGCACGGTCAATCCGCCGAATCGGTTTGAGCATGCGCGGCAGGAGGCGGACTATGAACATGGCTTTGCGGAAGAGGATCAACTTCCCGGTGAGCGACGCAAGATTGAAACGGAGTTTTTGCCCGATCGGGCCGAGACGCTGATTCGCGAGAACGACAGCCCGGATGTTCACTTCCGCTTCAGCATCAACGCGTATCGCGGCTGCGAGCATGGTTGTGTCTATTGCTACGCCCGGCCGGGGCACGAGACGTTGGGGATGAACGCGGGACTCGACTTTGAAACGCGGATCATGGTGAAGCACGATGCGGCGAACATGCTGCGGCGGGAGTTGAACCATAAAAAGTGGCAGGCCGACCCGATCATGATTTCCGGCGTGACCGACTGTTATCAGCCGGCGGAGCGGCAGTTCAAGCTGACCCGTGGCTTATTGCAAGTGCTGCTCGAAGCGGAGCATCCTGTCACGCTGATCACCAAGAATTCGCTCGTGCTGCGCGATCTCGACATCCTCTCGGAATTGGCGAAGAAGCATTTGACGAGTGTCGCGCTGAGCATCACCACGCTCGATGCGGATCTCGCGAGGACGATGGAGCCGCGGACCTCCACGCCCACGGCGAAGCTCCGCGCGGTGCGGGAACTGGCCGCCGCGGGAGTGCCCGTGCGGGTGATGGTGGCGCCGATTGTGCCCGGCCTGACGGATCACGAGATTCCCGCCATCCTCACCGCCGCCCGCGAAGCCGGTGCCCAGAACGCCGGCTACGTCATGCTGCGGTTGCCCTGGGCGGTCTCGCCGATTTTCACTGCCTGGCTGCAGGAACATCGACCGTTACAAGCCGAGAAAGTTGAATCGTTGCTGCGGGCGATGCGGGGCGGCAAACTATATGACGCTAACTGGGGCACTCGAATGAAGGGTGTCGGCCCATATGCCGCAGGCGTGGCACAAACCTTCAAAACCTTCTGCCGCAAACTGGGTCTCGATCAACCGTCCGTGCAACTCGATTGTTCGCGGTTTCGCCCGCCACGGCTGCCGGGCGGACAAGGGACGCTGTTTTAGATGCGTGCCACTGGCTAGGAGTCGAGAAATAGGCATCAACCATCGGTACCAGCGTCGCCGAGACGACTGCCAGTGCCGAGCCGCAACTGCACGTCAGCACTGGCAGTCAGTCGCGGTTACGACCAATTGCCAAACCAAATTCTCAACGCGACTTCCTTGCCAGTGGCACACCAAATCTCTCTCCCTCAAACCCCATAAAATGACGTAAGTTTGCTATATTCGTAATTGCCGTTCAATTAGCTTTTGGTCTTGCTTCGGAGCGCCCGCTCATGTCTCAAAGTCCTCCCAACTATCCGCCCCAGCCCATCGTCATCTATCAATCGGGGAGCCTGATTTGGCGGGTCGCCGCGCTCGTGGGCTGGGCCGGGCTGATGATTGCTGGATGTATTGTGCTCGCGCAGTGGGGCGCTTTCGCCGACTATTTTGATACTACCGGCGGCATTGAAGAGAAGTACGTCTCTGGCGGCAAGTTCTCGACCGACAAGATTGCCGTGATCTCGATCGAAGGAGTCATCCTCGAAGGGGACGGCTTCGTCAAGCAGCAGATCGACTCGATCCGCGAAGACGCCAACGTGAAGGCCATCGTCGTCCGTGTCGATTCACCGGGCGGAACGGTGACTGGCAGCGATTTTATCTATCATCATCTGAAGAAGCTGCGCGAAGAGAAGGGCAAGATTCCGCTCGTCGTGAGCATGGGGAGCATGGCCGCCAGCGGTGGCTATTATGTTTCGATGGCCGTCGGTGATCAGGAGAACGTGATCTTTGCCGAACCGACCACGACAACCGGCTCGATCGGCGTCATCATTCCGCACTACGACGTCAGCGGGCTGCTGGAAAAGTTCGACGTCAAGGATGATTCCATCGCCAGTCACGAGCGGAAGCAAATGCTCAGCATGACTCGCCATATTCCGCCGGAACATCGCGCGATCATTCAATCCTATGTGGACGAGAGCTTCGGGCGGTTCAAGAACATCGTCAAGTCGGGCCGGCCCCTCTTTCAAAAGGATTCCGCTGCGCTCGATCAATTGGCGACGGGCGAAATTTTCTCGGCCGATCAAGCGCTCAAGCATGGCTTGGTCGATAAAATCGGCTTCTTGGAAGAGGCCGTCGATCGCGCGCTGGAACTAGCGAACCTGAAGAAGGAAGACGTCCGCGTGGTCAGGTTCAAGAAGCCCTCGTCCCTGTTCGACATCGGCGGCCTGGCCCACGCGCGGCAAGGAGCAGAAATGAATAGCCTGGCGGGCATTTTGGAACTATCAACGCCGCGGGCCTATTACTTGTTCTCGTCGTTCCCGACGCTGGCCGTCAGCCAGCGCGCGAACTAATCCCTGGGCCTACCACTCCATCGCGGCGGCTAGCGTGGCTTAGGCCGATGGCCCATCACGGCGGCGCCGCGATCGGGATATTGCGGAAAGCGGTCATCCAGCCGCACCATGTGCAGCACCTCTTGATTGGCATCGGACATGCCGCTCAGTCGCATCAGGCCCTCGTTCG
>JAYTUF010000588.1:0-5388 GCA_043744755.1 Anatilimnocola sp. | reverse complement strand
GTCGCCAGTTGCAGTGAGATATTTCCTGACGCCAGCCCGAGCTTCGGCGGATCGAATTGGTGATGCGAGATTGCGTTTCTCCATTGATTCAGTTGTTCCAATCCATCCTGTCGAGCTTGATTCCGGCGATCGAGTTTCCTGACTTCCGGCCAAAATTCGATTCCAAATCTGCCAAAGTCCGCACCCAGATTGCCAGGATTCGGATTCCCGCTATCAACTTTTCGGCTCTTCACTAATTCACTTCGCAAAATTGCGCCTCCTGGACCGCCGACTTCAGTTGCAATGAATTGCACACACTCGTCGTGCAATTCTCGGCAATATCCTTGAAATTCCGCGGAAAGGAGGAGCGCCATTGCGAAGTTCAGTTGTTGAGTTTCGCTTCGTCGCCCTGGTCCCGTACCTCCAATCGCCTGATGCGCCTTTTCTATTTCCTCCAGCTTCGGCAAACTTTCGTGGTTCCACATTGTAAGCGCGTTCGAAGTCATTCCCATTCCGCCTATTTTCGTTTCACATCCCCGCGGGCGAAAATGCTGGCGACGTAATGCAGCACGTCGCTCGCGCTTTCGTCGTCGTAACCGAAGTCGCGAATTAGCCGGCTCTTCACCACGTCGATCTTGGCCTGTGTATCCTTATCGACGACTTGCGAAACCAGGCTCGTGAGCTTGATGGTGTCCTTCTGATCCTCAAACAGCTTAAGTTGCAAGGCGCGATACAGCCGTTCGTTGGCTTTGTAGTCAAACGTCTTGCCGTCAATCATCAGAGCCCCGATGTAGTTCATGATCTCGCGGCGGAAATCATCCTTCCGGCTATCCGGAATGTCGATTTTCTCTTCGATCGACCGCATCATCCGTTCATCGGGGTCTTCCGTCTGCCCGGTGAACTTGTTGCGGACCTTTTCTCGCTGGGTATAGGCCTTGATGTTGTCGATGTAGTTCGCGCACAACCGTTTGAGCGCGTCTTCGTCGGCGGCAATGGCCCGCTGCACTTCGTTTTTCACGATGTTTTCGTACTCCTCCTTCACGACGCCCAGCAGCTCGCGGTACTTGGCCCGCAGTTCCTCGCTGGTGATCAGCGAATGATGCTTCAGGCCAGCTTCCAGTTCGTTCATCACCATGAAAGGGTTGATCGACTTGGAATCGAGATGGGCGACCAGGGCATTGCTGATCTTGTCCTGCACATAGCGGGGGCTGATGCCATGCAAGCCTTCGCCTACCGCCTCTTCCTTCATTTCCTTGATGTTCTCTTCGGTGAAGCCGGGCAGCGTGCGACCGTTATAGAGCTTCAGCTTTTGCAACAGCGTCAGGCTCGCATTGTTGGGCGGCTCCAATCGAGTGAGCACTGCCCACATGGCGGCCATTTCAATCGTGTGCGGGGCAATGTGCTTCCCTTTCACTTTGCTGGCGTTGTAGTCCTTTTCATAAATCTTGATTTCGTCGCTCAAGCGAGTGACATACGGCACATCAATCTTCACCGTGCGATCGCGCAGCGCCTCCATGAACTCGTTGTTCTGCAGCCGGCGATATTCGGGCTCATTGGTATGGCCCAGAATCACTTCATCAATGTCGGTCTGGGCAAACTTCTTCGGCTTGACCTTGTGCTCCTGACTCGCACCGAGCAGATCGTAGAGAAACGCCACGTCGAGCTTCAGCACTTCAATGAACTCAATGATGCCCCGGTTGGCAACATTGAATTCGCCATCGAAGTTAAACGCCCGGGGGTCGCTGTCGCTGCCATACTCGGCAATCTTGCGATAGTTGATGTCGCCGGTCAGTTCGGTGCTGTCCTGATTCTTTTCGTCCTTGGGCTGAAAGGTGCCAATGCCGCAACGGTCCTGCTCACTGAGCGTGATTCGCTTGACGCGCACTTCCTTGATGACTTGCGTCCAGTCGCCGCCATACTTCTTCAGCCGTTCGCTGTACATGAAGCGGCAATAAGGGCACAGCTCGCCCACAATGCGAACCTTGTAGTCGTGGTCCGTCTTCTCCGCATTGAAATCCTTGAGCACATCTTCGCGGAATCGTTCGGGGACCAGATGCAGCGGCTCTTCGTGCATCGGGCACCAGAGCACATCGCCCGTCTCGACTTCGGGTGCCCAGCCCAGCGTATAGACGGCACCAGCATCGGTCGTGGAATACCGTTCCAGGCCGCGCTTCATCAGCCGGGCGATCGTGCTTTTGCTGCTTCCCACGGGGCCGTGCAGCAAGAGGACACGCTTCTCGATGCCATAGCCTTTCGCGGCCGACATCAGGGCGTTGACGAAACTTTCCAGGGTTTCGTCGAGACCGAACACCGCATCGCGGCCGGCATTATCCGGGTCGTCGAAAAACTTGAAGTGCGTTCGTTTGACGCCGCGGGATTCGTCGTAGACATGCGTGCCATACGAAATGACCATGTCGTAGACCCGCTCGAAAGCGTTGCGGGCGACCGTGGGCGTCTCGCGGACCAGGTCGAGGTATTCCTCGAAGTTGCCCACCCAGCTTTTGCGGCGGAACTGTTCGAGGTCTTGCCGACCACCGATCATCGAAATGATGTTCTTGCCAGTATTCATCGCACTTTCCTTCTCGTGCGCACTTGCTGCTGCGCGTGATGTTCCGGTTAGTACATGGCCCTCGCATGGCGGCGTGTGACAGGTTTGCGGTTCCTGGTTGGGCGCAATGTCTCGCAAGAGCGCAGCAGCCGACATTGCTGTCACCTGAGTTGGCACAAGCGCGGTGCGACGGGTGCGGTTCAACGGGAAAGACGGCGGCGCTGGCTACCGGCGGGAAGAAGATGCCGGGCAAGAATGCCGACGCTAGGTTGCGACCGCGAGTCGCTGCGTCCCAAGAACTTGCAAAAGAGCATTCCGTCAGAGGCGAGCAGAGCGGTAAGGTGGCTCGCCGGCGTACAAATGCCCGAGCCGCGGCTGTCCCTAAGCAATCAATTCTCCTACCTCTCCTAAGTTAAGGTTATTTCGACATTCCCGTTTCGGCAATAGCAGGTCGCTGGGAATTTGACTTTGTGTGAAATAAGTTGCGCGATTTCAGCCCGATTTTGCGGTGAATTCTGCGGCGGAGGGCCGGACGAACAAAATCGCAAAGGTGCTGGACAAAGCTTCACTGCGACATAGCTTGCGACTGTTTTCGGAGTGAGCGTGTTCACAGCTTCACCACCGTCCGCCCCAAAATCTCGCCCTTCAAAATCTGCTGAATCTTTTCTTCCAATCCTGCGAGCGTCACTTCGGTCGCGAGTGCTTCCAGCCCGGCGATCTTCCAAGGGCCGGTGAGCTTCTCCCAAATCCCTATCCGCCGATAGTACGGCAGCGCAGCAGAGGCAATACCTGCCAGGATTACGCCTCGGAGCAGAAACGGATGCACGCTCAGCGGCAGCTCGGTGCCGCCGACCAAACCGCAGGCGGCGACCACGCCGTAATCGCGAGTTTGACGAATGATGGTCGTCAACGTTTGCCCCCCCACGGTATCGACCGCCGCAGCCCAGCGCGCGGACAGCAGCGGCTTGGCGGTGGAGTTCAGCACCTCATCTCGACCAATCACTTGCCGAGCGCCCCAGGCTTGTAATGTTCCCGCCAGATGACTTTTGCCCGTGACCGCGACGACGTGGTATCCCATCTGCGCGAGTAGCTTGACCGCGAGCGAACCCACGCCGCCGGTCGCGCCGGTTACAACCACTTCGCCAGCGTCGGGCCCGATGCCGTTTGTCACCAGAGCGAGAACGCACTGCGCAGCGGTGAAACCTGCGGTCCCTAAGATCATCGATTCCCGCAGAGTAAGTCCCGAAGGTAACGGCACGACCCACTGAGCGGGGACGCGAACGAATTGCGACCAGCCGCCCCAATGCCCGGCACCCAAGTCGTTGCCCGTAATGACCACGCTATCGCCAACTTTCAGATGGGCCGCATTGCTGGCTTCAATCACGCCCGCCGCATCAATGCCCGGCACATGCGGTAGCGACCGCACCACGCCCGGATGCCCGCCAGCAGCCAAGGCGTCCTTGTAGTTCAGCGAGGAATATTGCACTCGCACCAAAACGTCGCCCACGGGCAGTGAGTCGAAGGGTATCGAGCGCACGCCGCGTTCGATCTGCCCCGCACTATTCTTCTCGATATAGAAACAAGAGAAAGACGCAGTCATGGAGAGGTTTCCCATCGGCAAGTCATTGAAAACCTATCGTCGGGCGCAAGTGTCCGCCTCGTGACTCAAATCAGTTAATCGGCTCGTTCGCGGACCATCGCCACCGACGTAGGTACTTTCACCAGCATGAGTTACGCTACATTCACCGGGCCAGCCCTCGTTGACAGTCCGCGCTCCTGATCCTTAGAATCTGGAATTCTCGTCTCCGCCGGAAACACTGCTTAGGCCAGTCTGCGAGCGCCGTTCAGCAGCGCGTCATTATTTGGAAATCATTTCAGGTCGTCGTCACCCCTGCCACGGCCAAAGGAGAACATCATGAGCGCCAATGTCGTCGAGATCAACGATACCAACTTCCAAACCGAGGTCCTCACGGGCGATCAACCGGTGCTGGTCGATTTCTGGGCGCCCTGGTGCGGACCTTGCCGCAAAATCGCGCCCATGATTGAAGAGCTTGCCTCCGAGAACGTCGGCAAAGCCAAGGTCGGCAAAGTGAACATCGACGACAGCCAAGCGTCGGCCATGCAGTATGGCATCGAAACGATTCCCACGCTGATCATCTTCCACAAAGGCCAACCCGTGCAACGCTTCCAAGGCATCCCCAACAAGGCCCGCGTGCAGGAAGCACTCGACGCCGCCAAGGCTTAGTCATCCTCCCGCATCGGCCGACAACAGCAGCAGGCAATCGCCATCGTGTAGCCGCGTGCCTGCCTCCCGCACGAAGCGCTCGCCGTTGAGGTTGACGGTGAAGCCCGCCGTCAGCTTTCCATTGACGACGCATTCGCCCGCGAGCGCTGGAAAACGGAATGCTAATTCTTGCAGGGCTCGTGTGAGTGTGACGCTGTCGTCCCGATCGAACATCAGCGCACAATCTCCCACGCCAGCGCGTCTGCGAGCGATGCCGAAGAATTCGATGCGAAGTTTCATGGGAGTGTGCTGCGGTCTGTCAGCCAAGTAAGATGACGCTATTGTAACTGGTCTCCCGCAATTCGTTCGTTGAATCAGCACACCGATGACCACCGCCGATCTCCAAGCCGTTCATCAACTACACGAAGCGTATGGGCAGATCACGCGCGAGCTCTCGAAAGTCGTGGTCGGCCAGCACGCGGTGATTGAGCAATTGCTGGTGGCGATGTTCTCGCGCGGCCATTGTTTGCTGGTGGGTGTGCCAGGGCTCGCCAAGACGCTGATGATTCGCAGCGTGGCCGATTCGCTGGCTTTGCAGTTCAGCCGGGTGCAATTCACGCCGGACTTGATGCCCTCG
>JAYTUF010000587.1:0-5388 GCA_043744755.1 Anatilimnocola sp. | reverse complement strand
GCGAGACCGTGAAGTCGAACACGTTGGCGCCCCCCGCGCCCAAACTGCGATAAGCCCACATCCGCGCCGAGACGTGCGCTTGATCCGCGGCCCGCGCGGCGCTGAGCACTTCGTGAATCCGTTGCGACTTGAAACTATCTCCCGCCGGCGGAATCTCCTGCGGCATGAGAAGCATCACCCGCGTTTCGTCGGTCGGAATCACCGGCGCGGTGCGGACGTGATCGGCGTAGTGCTGATAGAGCGGCTCCAGCACATAGGCGGCACTGGCCTGAATGTTCAGCAGTGTCGAGCGGTCGGGCAGCCAACCGCTGCCGGCGAACCAATCCTGCTGCCGATAGACGGGCATGTGGTATGCGTGTTTCGCGGTCACGATCTCGACTGCGATGCTCGTGTCAAAGCGGTTCCCTTCGACCAGACCGTTCGGCCGCGGCGGCTGCTGGGTGCTCTTGATCCGGCGTGGGGTCCGCGATGACTTCATAACGCGGCAGATGTTCGGGAAGTTGTTCGTGGCGAACTTTGCGAGGTTGCTTCTTCCGCCGGACGATGACTTCTTCGCTGAACTCCGCTTGCTCCGCAGCCGCATCGGTCAGGCCCTCTTGCACGGCGGGATCGGGAACCGCTCCCCGCGATTGGACCCTCGCCGCTATCCTCGGCTCTCTGTTCAGCAACAACACTTTTCGCCGCCAGTGATAATAAGTAGCCAGCGACACACCCAGTCGACCGCAGAATGCCGCCGCAACCGCCATCGCCACAACGCCAACCTCGCTAAGTCAGGTCCTCGACTCATCGCACCACTCCGCTGCCAGGATGCCCTCAATTCCAGCAGCCTACTCCAAGGCTCAAGAATGGCAGTGATGTGCGCTTACCCTCCGCAGGCATAAAAACGAATTCTCCGCGAGCCCCTGCTGCCTGAAAAACGCCCGCACCGAAAGCCGGTCCGCCCTTGCCCGCGACCTGCTCCCGCCAAAACGCCTCCGTTGCCCCATCCCGCCGCCGTTTCCGCCTCTGCTCCCTCTGAATCACTCACCTCTCGCATTCGCTTCGACTCCAACCGAAACCGAACCGAGGCTACCAACCACCAGTAGATGCACGTCGGCGGATGCATGCGCTTATCGGCGCCATCCCGCGAACAAATCGACGTTGACTTGGCCCCCGGCCAAAACATAGGCTGAGGCTTCAATACACCTGGTTTTATGCATGGGGATTCCAAACACCTAGCTTTGCTGAGACTTCGCTTTTGCTATAGAACGACTTTTCTGCCTTGAATAAGGCCTCAAAGCCGACACAAATCAGCGGCGACGGGAACGATGGCACAGCGCGAATACGTCCACTCACATTCGGCTTATTAACAGCGCAAGGATGATTGACAACGAACAAATCGCCGACGGAATTTGAGCAATCAATAATAGGAAAGCTGCCGTCCAGAAAATTACAGCCCAATAGCTTATACCCATCGTTTTCACTGGCATACCCTCGCGCGACAGCTGTGGCCGATGACTTACAATTGGCATGCATGCGGAGGAAATGAACACGGCAATCAGCACAAATGGACAAATGAAGGAGTCAACAAGGGGAATGCGGCACTCAAGGCGACATAAGTCATCCTGGAAGGTAAAGAAAGCTACCGCAAATAATACGACACACAGAACCATGCTAAGAACAGCCTGCGACGAGATAATACCTACAGCTTGTCGCTCATACCACAACCGGCTAACGGAAGCGATCACACACGAAAATGCCGTCACACAATTAAGATGAAGCGGACACAACGCCAATGGTCGACGCTGAACATCCAATTGATCAACCCACAACACCCCTCCCAATATCACTGCGAGCCCAGTAATTATGATAAACAAGTCAGCGATACGAAAAGTGATTTTCCGCCGCACGAATGAGAATTGCGACTGGCGGGCCGCGATTAGCACGACAACTGTAGAAAATAGAATACACTTAGGATACAACGAAGAATCGTGCGAAACTGAGTGAGGGGACGCAGTCTCCGATACAATTCCGGAAGCTCCTGCAACAACAATCGCACACATTAAGTGTACGCCGGATCCAATACCAGTATCGAAGCGAAGCAATTTATAACAAGATGCCAATGATGCAAAAGCAATCGCGACACAAGTCAAGAGGTCAAACACAATTGCTCCAGAGCACAATATCCTTCCATGTGCAATGTCACATAATCGACCGGGAGAGCCATCCTGCCATTCGACGAAGGGCACAGGCCAGCCGCAATGAGCGGAGATACGGCCGCTTATTGGATCGCTCAAGCAAGTTGGAGTGATATTGGCAACGACCAGCAATGTAACAACGAAAAACACCGACTCGATGATCGCAGAGCACTTCATGGTCGGCTTAGTCAATCGCATACTCGTACTTCCAAGAATCGATTTCAAATCAGGGCAGCTCGTTAGGATATTCGTCAGGATAGCCCGCTTTTAGTGCGGCGAGCGCCTGCATGAATTCGGGTGGCGGAGTTGTAACAACGTCGCCGATGTGAACCCAAAACCTAAAGGGCGAGAACATGCCTCGGTACTCCATGTGCATTTTCCAAGATATACATCCAAAGAAAGTTCCAGCATTGGGACCTTGGGCGCAAACGGCACATGACACTGCCTCAACGTAGAAATCGGCGGCTACCGAAGGACCAACTGTGAAGCCACCATTATCGTTCATGTATGCATGTTTGCAGGTAGTGCCATCGCTAGTCGATGCACCGATCTGCCCCGGGGTGCCGGGACGGTAGTTGTGATAAGGCGAATTTGATGTGCCGTAATTCCTGTCGATGATCCACCCTTTGTAAGGCCCCGAGGCTACTGGTTTCGCACCATTTGGAATATGCACTGACCCACCGATCTTTCCTTTTGCAGCCTGTATGAACTGAATTTCATCACAGCAGCAGTTGGCCGGCAAGCGGGGATCCGCCGGCTTGCAGGGCTGGCTAAACTGTATCTGCATATTGAATGAGGTTGACAGTTTCGGGTCCCGGCGCGCGAAAGCCGTAAAGGTTCCACAGGGCACCTTGCCACTTCCAGCATTGATGTACTTCTTATTGTCGTGACTCAATTGCTGCCAAACTTCAATGTTCCATTCGGTTGGCGGGTCCGGCGGATAATCTGGGATAATCTGTGCTGGCCGAGGCGCGAACGGTAGTGTAGTGCCCGGTGGTGCTTTAGCCGTTGGAGCGGGCGCATCCAGCACTAGATACGGGTTTAGTGTGTATGAAGTAAATTGGCTCAAGGAAACAAACGCGTATCCGGGGGCGCTCGCGCGAGAAAGCCAACGGTAAGTGGCCGTAGAAAGCCAATTTAGCGGACAATAGTACTCATCCATTAATGAGTCGTAACGGTATCCCCGAAAAGCTTCAAACCGGACCGCAGTAACAGATTGTCCCGTATGCACAGTAACCGAACCACTCGAATCATATTGAAACGTATCTGTAACGGTTGCTTCCGAATTGGTGAGCGCAACAGTACTTCCGGATCCGTCAACGTGATAAAATGCAACTGGTCCGCTACGAATCTCAGAGATTGGACTACCATGCAACGCCAGTTCGCTGAGAAAATCACACGTCACGTGGCCTAAGCTGTCAAGTTCTCTGCACACAGAGTCTTCGATAGAGTCCCATTGGTAGTATTGAGTTGTCATCGTGTACATATCCAGTTGAGGTAGTCATATTGGGCAAGGCTCACATTAAGTCAACTTACGATAGTTGCCTTGCCATTGATCACGTAAATGTACATTTTCTAGGCCACATACGGCATATTCACTTCGGTTGCGAGCATTATAGGAGGTCTTGCCCCGATTGTCATTTGTAATACAACTGCGCGTATCATTTTCACGTAACTTCGACGCCCTCAGGACGTCCGCGAATGGATTAAGCTGGGGGACCGATCACCCGGCTATTTACATTTTGATAGTGTTGTTTCCTGGTTACGAGGGTGCAGGCATCGAAACACCTTGAGTTGTACGGTTCCAGAACAATCTGAGTACGCACGTAGTCCAAAACGTCACGTCGAAAGCTTCGGCATTGTCACTAAGCAGAATCGCTGCCTCAGTAAAGCCGCAGGGGCTTCCCGCAATCGCGACCGTAAACTCGCTACACCCGGTGCTTGCTTGCGGGCAAAAAGTCGGCATTGAAACTGCTGCACGAACCGGAGTTGTTGTTAGTTGCACCTGAGAGAGTAATCTTGAATTGATTAGGAATTCGCCGCGCATCGTCGCAGAATGACATAGCTCTGCCTGCTCGTTAAAAGATCATCGAGTAAAGCGCAAAGAGGCAGCTCAAGAGAAGTCTGGCTAATATAAAGCCGAATGGCCGACTTATGCAATGAAATTCCCGGAATATTTGTGAGTGCGGCCGGAATCTGCCAGTGCGCGGGGGCTTGTTCGAATGGCGAGACCATCAATCAATCAATCATCCTTTGTTGATGTTAGGAGTGGCTGGGCGCAGCATTAACGAGACGATGCAAACATAAGAATACCTGACTTAGACCGTTCGGTCGCGGGGCTGCTGCACGCCGCACTGCGCGTGACCAGGACGAGCGAACTTGGGATACTTCGTGACTCGCACTCGCAGCTTGGGTCGCTCGAACTCCAGCGTCTCGGTAGTGTCGTAGCTGATCAACTGCCGCTCGCCATGCGGGGCACACTGCTCTTGATCCGGCGTGGGGTCCGCGATGACTTCATAACGCGGCAGATGTTCGGGAAGTTGTTCGTGGCGAACTTTGCGAGATTGCTTCTTCCGCCGGACGATGACTTCTTCGCTGACCTCCGCTTGCGCCGCCACTGCATCGGTATGGCCCTCTTGCACGGCGGGATCGTCACCGAAGTCAAGTTGCTGCTGGGCTGGGTCGTCGTGCCGTTCGCTGCGATGACCGCGCAGGCGAGCCAGCAACTTCTGAATCGTCAGGTTCGGTTCACTGTTCTCTTGCGAAAGCGGTTCGCGAGTGGACTGCAAGTCGCCGAGCGCCGTGGAGAGTTCCGCAATTAGCGCATGACAGGCCGGCAAGTTAGCCGGCAAAGTAGAAGGCGAAGATGCATGTGCGTCCTGCATAACTGTCTATGGCGCGCGCGGGCCAGACGTTACCGACAAAATGCAAAAACAATTCTGCGGTGTCGTCAGCCGGCGGCGCGTTGCGGCAGTGCGTATCGCCGTCGCTGGGGCGCATCGAGTTTCAGGCCATTCAGCAGCAGCGCGACCGGGGTCGCCTCAAGCTGCAACCGCCGCGTGCCTGGCTCATGCCGCGGCATTTCGTAGCTCCCGCACTCCAACCGCTTCGCCGTAAGCGCACATCACTGCCACCCTTGTGCCTTGGGGTAGGCTGCTGGAATTGAGGGAAGTTTCATTCTGGTAGCGGAGTGGTGCGATGAGTCGAGGAC
>JAYTUF010000586.1:0-5403 GCA_043744755.1 Anatilimnocola sp. | reverse complement strand
TCGCGGAGCGAAAGACGACAATTTATGTCTGGCGTCCGGCGTCCTGCAGCGCGCGGACGACGCAATCGCAGACGGCGACGGCATCGATCTCAAGTGCCACTTCCATGTCGCCGCGGTGATGAGCGGTGCTGCGTCGGTCGAAGACCGTGGCGCCCAACGTCAATTCGCCGGCGGTCTCCACGTCGCCGGCCAGGTCGCGGGTGGTGAACAGCTCTGGATGCAGCAGCGAAGCCATCGCGACGGCATCGGGCAATTGAATGCCTTCTTGCCCCAGTTCGCGACGATAAGTGCGGAACAAAAACGGAAGGATCTTGCGAAGCAGAATTCCAGCGCGCGTAGTTTCCGCCGGCAACTGGTCGAGCAGGTCGAGCGACCAAACCACCTGGCTGGTTACGTCCAGCGGAATCAGCGTCTTAGTCGTCGGCGAGCGAAACACCTGGCGGGCGCTGTGCGGATCGTAATAGACATTGAACTCGGCTGCGGAAGTGACATTGCCGATGCCGTTGACGCTCCCGCCCATGATGACCAGCCGGCCGAGCATCGAAATCAATTGCGGCTCGCGGTTGATGGCGGCGGCGATGTTTGTCAAAGGACCCAGACAAATCAGAGTCACTTCGCCCGGCGCGGTGCGCACTTCGTCGCTGATCAGTTTTTCGGCCGGATGTTGCCTAGCCAGTTTGGAACTGGCCAGACCGGCGTTGCCCAGGCCATCTTCGCCGAACAGCGGCCGATTATCGACCATCGCCAGCGATTCGGCGGGCGAAGCGGCACCCAGCCGCGGATAGCGGGGCGGATCGAGCTGCTCGATGATCGCTTGGACGTTCCGGGTCGCTTGTTCGGCCGAAACATTGCCGGCCACCGCCGTCACCGCGAGCACTTCCAGCCGGGGATCGAACAAGGCCATGCAAAGCGCAATGGCATCGTCGATGCCGGGGTCGCAGTCGATAATCACCTTGCGGGGCATGGCGGCAGCCTGGAGACTGGAGCGGTAAACGCGGTAATTGGTCTAGCGCGGATTGTAGCGCTAGATGGGCAAAATCACAAGGACGCACGACCGCTTGCGTTTCGCGATCAGGATTAACAGCGATGTCGCTCAGCAATTGGATCAAGCCACTAGAACGCCACGAAAACCTGGCACGGGCTGACATCTGCGCGGCATTTGATCGCATCATGCAAGGAGCCGAAAACGAAGACGAGCTCGCGATTTTCTTGTCAGCCTTGCATGACAAAGGCGAAACCGCCGACGAAATCGCCGGCGCCGCAGAAGCGCTGCGCAGCCACATGACGCGGCTGCCGACGGAGCGCTCGGTCGTGGTCGATACCTGCGGCACGGGCGGCACCGGCTCACAGATTTTTAACGTCAGCACTGCGGCCGCCATCGTCACCGCCGCGGCGGGCGTGGCCGTTGCCAAGCATGGCAACCGGAGCGTGACCAGCCGCAGCGGTTCGTCCGACGTACTTGCTGCGCTCGGAATAAATCTGCAAGCGCCGCTCAGTGTCGTCGCCCGTTCGCTCGACGAACTAGGTATCTGCTTCTGTTTCGCACCGCAGTTTCATCCGGCCATGAAGCATGTCGCCGCGGTCCGCAAACGATTAGGCACGCAAACGATCTTCAACCTGCTCGGCCCGCTCTGCAATCCGGCCGGCGCCAAGTACCAGGTGTTGGGCGTGGGCCGAAGCGAACTGCGGCCGAGAATGGCCGGCGCTTTGCTGCAACTGCAAACTATCCGGGCCATCATCGTCGGTGGTCTGTGCGAAAATGGACAAGAAGCCTGCGGCGAACTTTCTCTTGCGGGCGAAACGCAAGTGATTGAGCTTACGAATGGTCAGCAACAGGCAGTGGTCTGGACTCCTGCCGATTTCGGTCTGCAACGCGCAAGTTTTGAAACCATGACCATCGATAGCCCGGCTGCCAGTGCCGCACTCATCCGCCGCGTTCTGGCGGGCGAATCTGGTCCGCCGCGCGACATGGTCGTTCTCAACGCTGCGGCTGCGATTTGGGTCGCTACACCCGATATCGCGCTGCAGGCAAGTGCCGCTCGAGCGCGAGATGCCATCGATAGCGGTCGGGCCGCGGAATTGCTCAGGCGTTGGGCCTCGATGACACAGTCCTCGTAACACTCCTCTTGACGCAAACCGCAGGGGGGACGACACTAAGCATGGATTTCGATTGATCGAAACTTGTTTTTTTGTTGATACAACAAGGTTTTGAAATGTTCTTAAATCGCACCTATCAAATCACGTTGGCGCTGACGACTTTGGCAATCATTGCCACGGGCTGCGATCCCGCGGTGATTGCTCCGACGAATAATCCCGCGACTTTGGCTACTTATCAAGGCAAGGGGCCACTCAAAATCACCTGCACCACCGGCATGGTCGCTGATCTGGTGAAGAATATCGCCGGCGACCGGGCGGACGTTACACAATTAATGGGGGCGGGAGTTGATCCGCATTTGTACAAGTCATCACCCAGCGATGTCGCCGCACTTAGCTCTGCGGATGTCGTCTTCTATTCCGGTCTGCATCTCGAAGGAAAAATGACGGACTTGTTCGAGCAACTGGCCGCAACCAAGCCCGTTGTCGCCGTCGCGGCAGGAATGGACGAAGCCAGACTGCTGCATGCGACGGGCGCGCACGATCCGCATGTCTGGTTCGATGTGGCTCTGTGGTCCCAAGCTGCCGAGCAGATCTCGCAGACACTCTGCCAGTTCGATCCGGCGGAAAAACCAAAGTACGAGCAGCGGGCGAAGGAATATCTGCCTAAGCTCGCAGTGCTCGATCAGTTTTGCCGTGAGGAGCTCCAAAAGATTCCCGCCGACCAGCGGGTCATGGTCACCGCCCACGATGCCTTCCGCTATTTCGGCAAGGCCTACGGCATTGAAGTCCGCGGCATTCAGGGCGTGAGTACCGATAGCGAAGCGGGAGTTAAACAGATCAACGAGCTGGTTGATTTTCTGGTTAAGCGGAAGATCAAAGCCATTTTTGTCGAGACCAGCGTCTCGGAGCAAAACGTCCGCTCGTTGATCGAAGGTTGCCGGGCGCAGAAGCACGAGGTCGTAATCGGCGGCGAACTGTTTTCAGACGCAATGGGCGAACCGGGAACGCCGGAAGGAACTTACGAAGGCATGATCCGCCACAATGTTTCGACCATCGTGAAAGCACTTCAGTAATCTGGCAGCAAGTTCCGCCGCATGGCTTCGATTCTTGATATTCACGATGTCACGGTCGCCTACCACCGCAAGCCGGTGCTGTGGGACATTGACCTGACCATCACCGAGCCGTGCCTGGCTGCAGTCGTCGGTCCCAACGGCGCGGGGAAGAGCACGCTGATTAAATCGGTGCTGGGTCTCACGCCACTGGCCAGCGGTTCGGTCACGATCTTTGATCAGCCGGTGCCGCGCGTTCGCAAGCGCGTGGGCTATGTGCCGCAGCGGGAGAGCGTTGATTGGGATTTTCCTGTGACGGTGCTCGATGTGGTACTGATGGGCACTTATGGCCGCCTCGGCTGGTTTCGCCGGCCGGGGACGAATGAGCGAACCACCGCCCGCGAGTGTCTCGCCCGCGTGGGCCTCGCCGACTATGAAACGCGGCAGATTGGGCAGCTTTCGGGCGGTCAGCAGCAGCGGGTGTTTCTGGCGCGAGCGCTAGCGCAGCAGGCGGACATCTACTTCATGGATGAACCGCTGGCCGGCGTCGATGCACTGACCGAGCGGGTGATTTTCGATCTGCTCACGCAATTGCGGAAGCAAGGCAAGACGATCATTGTCGTGCATCATGATCTGCGCACGGTGCCGCTGTATTTCGATTTCGTGGCGCTGATGAATGTGCGCCTGGTGGCCAGTGGTCCAGTCGAAACGACCTTCACCGCCGAGAATCTGCGGAAGACCTACGGCGGCCGGCTGGCTTTGCTCGATGCGGCGGCGGAAGCCCTGCAGGTGAAGGTTGGGCCATGACGCTTTACTACAACACGGCGGTCGTCCTCTCTGGCGTCGGCTTGCTCGGCGCCCTCGCGGGGCTGGTCGGTTCGTTTGCGGTGCTCCGAAAGAGGTCCCTCACCGGCGATGCACTTGCCCATGCGGCGCTGCCCGGCGTTTGTCTTGGCTACTTGCTGATCGGCCAGCGCTCGCTGCCAGTGCTCTTGCTCGGCGCGCTGGCGAGCGGCGTGCTAGGAATCATTACGATCAACCTGCTCACGACGCGAACTCGCATTCGCGAGGATGCCGCGATCGGCAGCGTGCTCGGTGTGTTCTTTGGCATTGGCATCGCGCTCAGCAAACGAATTCAGCAATTGCCCGGCGGCGGAAGTCGCGCGGGGCTGGATTCGTTCCTGTTCGGCAAAGCGGCCAGCATGACGCTGGCGGATGTGGTTTGGATCTCGATCATCGCCACCTGTTGCCTCGTCGTGATTTTGATTCTGTACAAGCAATTTAAGCTCATTTCGTTCGATGCTGATTTCGGCCGCACGCTGGGCTGGCCCGTTCGCTGGCTTGATCTGGCGCTCATGTCATTGTTAGCCCTCACGGTCGTGATTGGCTTGCCCGCGGTGGGCGTGGTGCTGACAGCGGCAATGGTCATCATTCCCGGTGCATCAGCCCGGTTTTGGACGGATCGCTTCGGACGAATGCTCGCGCTGGCGACCGTCTTCGGGCTGACGATGGGCCTTGCAGGGACGTTACTCAGTGCGTTTAATCGTTCTCTGCCAGCAGGACCGACGATTGTTCTTTCCGGCGCGGTCATCTTCATTGTGTCACTGCTCGGTGGTTGGCGGCGGGGCGTGATTGCCCGCTATGTGCAGTGGCGTACGTTCGAAACCGAGATTAGCCGGCGGCGATTGCTAGAAGGCGTGTGGGAACTACAGCAGCGCAGCAGTTCGAAACAATCGCCCGTGCAAGTCGCGGACTTGCGGGGCCGGCAAGTTTGGCGGGAACCGCGCTTGAACGCCGCGATTTCCGCTGCAGTACACGCTGGTGAACTGCAGCCAATAGCAAGCGGCTTTCAACTGACTCCCGTCGGTGCCTCCGCAGCGATCAACGTCACTCGCACGCATCTGCTCTGGCGAGAACTTCTGCAAGAGCATCCCGAACAAGCTTCGGCCATCACGGATTTAACGGCGCCGCTCCACGAGCAAGTTCAGCCGGAGTTGATTCAGCGGATCGAGCAGAGCTTGCGTGCCCGCGGGGCCTGGCCTGAGTTGCAGGAGTGTCGCCGATGATTGCTCCTGCCGGTGCAGTTCGTCGTGAGATATCGCCGCTGGTTCGCGCGCTGTTGCTTAGCGTCATCGCCACATCGCTCTTGGCGGCCGTGGTCTGGTTGTTCTATCAAGTGGTTCCGCTCAGCAGTCGCATCATCGCCCTGCGGACCATCTCCGTCGGCGTGATTGCCAACGTCTGTTGCGCGCTCGTC
>JAYTUF010000585.1:0-5407 GCA_043744755.1 Anatilimnocola sp. | reverse complement strand
CGGCCAGCTACCTTCGAATCGCATCCAATTCCTTCGCGACCACGGGGCTTGCCCCCGTGGGGCGATCACTGCCCAGCTACCAAGCCGATCAGTGATGGCCCCATCGGCATCCTGGTAGCTACCCAGTGACCGCCCCACTGGGATAAACCCAGTGGTCACGAGAAAGCGGAAACTATTTCATTCTCAATTCTTGCGTCACGAACTCGTTTCTCGCTTGTACCGATCTTAGACTATTAAATGCCTATCACTCCCGCACCTGGAACTCGTCCATGAGCCATTTCACGATTCAGCGCTGGCTTTTTTCCATGTTAACGAGCGTCGCGATCTGCAGCCGACTGCTCGCCGCCGACCCAACGCCGGCCAAACCGCCAGGCCTGGAAGATCAGATTTTCAACGCCAAGCCAGCGTTCCTGGTCGGTGCCAACGTCAACCGGCCGACGCGCGAGTATCGCGAAGGGGATTCGCTGACGGTCAACGTGACGTCGGAAGAAGACGCCTATTTGTATGTCCTCTATCAACAGGCGGATGGGCAGGTTTTTCAGGCGTTCCCCAACAAGTTCCAGCCGGACAACAAGGTCAAGGCCCGGCAGGCCGTGCGGGTGCCTGCGGAAACCGATTTGTTTCGCTGGGTGGTGGGGAAGCCGTTCGGCAAAGAGATCATCAAGGTGATCGCGACCAAGGAACCAGTCGATGTCCTCTCGCAGCCTGAGTTGCTCAAGGGTCGATTCAACCCCGTGAGCAAGCAGGCGCTCAAAGGCGTGGAGATCGAATTGGGCAAGGACAAGCCGATCCGCTGGGGTGAATCGGATGTTGAGATTCATACCTTCCCGAACACACAACCCCCCGCGGCCGCCGTGGCGAAACGGTTCGGCGTGTTCTTCGGTGTGTCGGAGCATCGTTACAGCAAATACTTGGTCGCAGCCAAAGGAAAGGAAGCTTCGAAAGACTTGTTCGCCGCCCACCGCGATGCGCAGAAATTGGCCGAAGCCATGCGCGTCGGCGGGCGGCTCGATGGCATCAAACTCTTCACCAACGACCAGGCCACGAAAGCCAACATGCAGGAGGCGATCACCAAGTGGCTCCCCTCCGTTTCACGGCCTGGTGACACAGTCGTGATCTATTTCTCCGGCCACACCGGCCAGATGCCCGATACCAGCGGCGACGAAACGGATGGCAAGGACGAATTCCTGGTGCCGCACGATATGCTCGGGCCCAAGGAGTATCTGGCTTTAGAACAGTTGTATAAGGAGCAGAAGTTAACAGACCAAGAAGTCAGCATGTTCGAAAAGATTCGCAGCGACGTGGAACAGCTCGGACCGCAGCCGGAATTGAAGCTGGTCGAAGCCACCGCCGTCACCGACGATCAGATGGCCCGCTGGGTGCAACGTCTCGACGGCCGGCAAGTCATCTTCATCAGCGACTCGTGCCACAGCGGCGGCTTTGTTCAGGACGAGCCGAACTTCAAAGGCTTGCAACCCGAAACGAACTTTGAGTTCCTGCAAGGCGAAGCGGGCCGGCTCAAGAATCTGGGACAAAGCGACCACGCTGTGTTTTGTGCCGCCCACGCCAATGAACTGGCCTTGGAACGACCCACCAAGGACATGAGCGTCCTCACTTACTGCCTGGTGGATTTCATGAATCGACCGAACGGCGCTCAGAAGATTGAGGACTGTTTCAAATTCTGCGACGCCGAAATGAAGCAGTATTTTGAAGTCTGGAACAAGGCATTGGAGGCAGCCGGGCGAACCGAACGCGTGACGGCCAGTCACCCGTTTTTGCTGAACCATTGCACGAAACCGGTGTTTTTGAAACCGTAAGTATTTAGCTCAAGAAGCAAATTTAGAATTTAGTAGTCGCCCCATTTCTACTTAGCCACCGGCTTTAGCCGGTGGTGAGAAAGCACAGAAGACCCGGCTTTAGCCGTCTCGAAACACGCGTCGCCAATCTCACAACGACTCCAGATTTTATGGCTAAAGCCGGACGCTCGTTTATCGTGTCCACCGGCTAAAGCCGGTGGCTAAGAAGCTGATTACACAATCCATTCGTAGCTTAACAAACATCAGTCGGAGAATATGGCCATGCGTCACTTCAAGCATTTACTCTTCTTGTGCGTGGCAATCATCGCGGTTGGTTCGCCAGCCCAAGAGATTCGAGGCCAAGAACCTGCCGCCCCCAAACCGCCGTCCGTGCAGCCTGCAACTGCTCCGACTGCGCCAACCACTCAACCCGCGGTCGCGGCACCCACGCCCGGTGATGCACTGGTCCCTTCGCGACCGGCGTTCCTCATGAACGTCGCGGTCAATCGAACCGACGCCCGCTATAGCCACGGCGAACGCCTGGCGGTTCGCTTCAAGGCCGAAGTCGATTGCCGCGTCTATCTGCTTTATCACCAGGCCGACGGCAACACGGTCCTGATCTTTCCCAACAAAGCCCAGCCCGATAACGCCGTCCAAGCCAAGGTCGAAGTCTCGATTCCAAAAGCGGGCGACGAATTCCGCTTTCGGATTGCTGCCCCTTATGGCCAGGAAGCGCTGCAAGTAATCGCCGCCAAGCAGCCGATTGAGTTGCTGGATAAGCTCGACGCGTCCGCCGGCCGAGCGGTGTCGGTTCCCAAGGCCACGCAGGAAGAGTTGGCGAAAGCGATCAAGGCCTCGGCCGATCAATTCGCCGAGCATCGCGTCGTCATCCATACACAGCAAGGCGGTGGACCATTGCCCGAGCCGCGCCCGGCGCTGCGAGCCGGGTTGTTTATCGGCGTCAACAAACTGGCGGCCACTAAGCACGGCGACGAAGCTCCCCAGGCCCGCGGTTCCGCGGAAATGATGCACAAGGCAATGACGACCCTGGGAGGGGTGGCCGCCGAACACGCGCGCATCTTGACAGACAAAGAAGCCACAACCGCCGCGTTTGAAGAAGCGGTGACCAAATGGCTGCCGTCCATCACGCAGCCCGGCGACACCGTGTTCCTCTTCTATTGCGGACACGGCGGCCCCGAACCGACCAAAGACCCGGCCGAGCTCGATGGCCTGGATGAAGTGCTGACGACGTATGACAAGTTTGTGGTGGACGATCAACTGGGCCGCTGGTTGCAGGAATTGCCCGGCCGGCAGATCGTGCTCATCATGGAGACGTGCCACGGGGGCGGCCTGGTCGATGCCCGCAGCATGGCCGGCTCGATCCGCGATGTGACCCGCCGCGTGGATGACATCTCGCAGTTAAACACCGTCGTCGTATGCGCCTGCCTGCCCGACGAAACCTCCGCGTTTAGTACCAAATTGCCCGCGTCCTTCATGGCCATCTTTTTCGAAGAAGCCATGCGCACCCTGCCGCAGCCCGTGTCGGTTCGATCCGCTTTTAATCACTATCAACTCAAACTGCGTGAAACGCTGGGCGCGAGACAAGAACCCAGCTTGACGGACAACATTTTGATACCCGTGATGCTCGTTCCTAAACCAAGTCCGAGCGCCAGTCCCAACACAAGCCCCAAGCCAATGACCCCGTAGGAAGTAATAGGCATTATTAGCCACCGGCTGAAAAGAAAGACAGTCCGGCTTTGTGAGCGCATTTGAATCGATCCCGGAGGGATCAAAGCAATTAGCCCCAGGTTGAGCGCAGCGACACCTGGGGTTGCCGAGGCAAATTCCATCTCCCGATCCCGCAGGGATCGCAGCCTCACGGCGCTGCGATCCCTGCGGGATCGGCGTTCGATTTTCCCGGTTTTCCCCGGGTATCGGCTAACGCCTCAACCCGGGGCTAACGGCTGCGAACCCTTCGGGTTCAAGACAGGTACGACCCTTGCCGCGAGAACCGGACTCTAGCGCGGGCCGGCTAATGGCGAAAAGTAACGAGTTGAATAACTCCTCGACTAATTCACCGCGCCAGGCCCTATCTTCCGGCAGCGGCGCGCCTCCGCGGTGAAAAACTGGCTGAGATCTTCACCAAACAGGCTGGAATTCGGAATCCAGTTTATGCATCTGTCACAAGTCGCAACTTCACTGGTACTGATGTTGAGCCGGGAATCGAATCGCGATGCCGGAACCGTTCAACCAGCTACCAGGAGTTCCGACGATGACCCGTTCTTCCCTTAAATCGGCAACCAAGAGTCATTTGCAGTTCGAGCGTCTGCCAGACCGCCTGCTGATGGCCGGCGAAGTCATCTGGGAAAACAACACCCCGCCGGCCGGCTTCGAGGCCAAGGTCGAAGGAGGTGCGCTCGTCTTCAACGGCAGTCCCAACCGCGACAAGGTTCTGGTCCACGACATCGTGGCGAACAAGGCTCACAAACAGTTGGTGACGGGCAGCAACTACATCGAAATTTAACATCAGGATGCCAGCAATCGACTGCGGCGGGCCTGGGTCAAGCAAGGAGGAGAAATGGCGTCAGCCGTTTTATTGGAGCAGTCTGGTGTTGGTGGGACCGAAGTGATTGAGCGGCGGTTCCGGTCTTTCGAGGCCAATGCTTTCCGCCTAGATTGAGTCCCCAACATTCGGTTTGATTCAGCCTCAGGCACTTTCAGTCGAGAACACTCATGTCGCAGCGTTTGGCGGGCAAGACGGCACTGGTCACGGGCGGCGGCACGGGCATCGGTTGGGGCATTGCCCAGGCGTTCGCGGAAGAAGGAGTTCGCGTGGCGATTGCCGGCCGGCGGTTGAATGTTGTGAAAGAAGCAGCCGCGGCTTGGAAGGGCGAGCCGACGATGCTGGCTCACGCTGTCGATGTCGGGGATCGTGCCAGTGTGAACAAACTGTTCGCCTGGGCCCACGAGCAACTGGGGCGGATCGATATTCTTGTGAACGCGGCCGGCGTGAACATCAAGACCCGTTCGATGACGGAGATGACGCCCGAGCAATGGGACGAGGTGCTGAACATCAACGCCACCGGCGTTTACAACTGCCTGCATGCCGCTTTGCCGCCGATGAGGGAGCGAAAGGATGGCCTCATCATTAACATCTCGTCAATCTCCGGCAAACGCGCGGCGCCGCTGGGGGGCATTGCTTACAACGCTTCGAAATTTGCCGTCGCCGCGCTCGGCATCGGCGTCGGCAACGAAGTGGCTCCGCTGGGCGTGCGGATCACCACCATCTTCCCCGGCGAAGTCGATACACCGATCCTCGAGCATCGCCCCCAAGCCGTTTCCGCCGAGCGCCGCGCCAAGATGCTTCTGCCGGAAGACTTCGGCCCCATCGTCGTCGCCCTCGCGCTCTTGCCACCGCGAGCGCATGTGCCGGAGCTGATCATCAAGCCGACGGCGGCGGAATATGTGTGAGGTGTCTCGCACCTGAGAACCGCACACCTGAGAACCGCACACTTGGGAACCGCACACTTGGGAACCGCACACCTGGGAGGGCGAGGCTCCTGCCGAGCCGAACGGTGGTTGGGCGAAAACGGTTTGCACCACGGAGCGAG
>JAYTUF010000584.1:0-5419 GCA_043744755.1 Anatilimnocola sp. | reverse complement strand
TGGCAAGGGCGGTCCTGTTGGGTCATTAAGGATCCGCTGGCACTCAAATACTATCGCTTTGAAGAAGAAGAATACGCCCTCCTAACTTGGCTGGATGGCAAAACAAGCCTCGCCGAAATGCAAGCTCGATTTGAAGAGCAATTTGCGCCGCAAAAACTGGCGATCGCCCCCTTACAACAATTGCTCACGATGCTCCACCGGAGCAATCTGCTGGTCTCGCTCGCCGCCTGCCAGGGTGAGTCCCTGCAACTCCGGCAGCAGCAACGGACGCGGCAACGATTTTGGGCCGCAGTCAGCAATCCGTTGGCCTTGCGGTTTCGCGGCTTCGATCCGGACGTGTTGCTTTCCTGGCTGAATCGCCGCTGCGGCTGGTTATTTGCCCCCCGGGCCCTGCTGCTGGGGATTGGCTTCGCGCTGTCGGCTGCGTTGCTCATTGCCGCGCACTGGCAGGATTTCTCGAACCGTCTGCCGCAGTTCCGCGAGTTCTTCTCCATCAACAACTGGCTGCTGCTGGCGGTTGTGATGGCGCTGGTCAAGGTCTTACACGAATTTGGCCACGGCGTCGCTTGCCGGCGGTATGGCGGACAATGTCATGAATTAGGCTTGATGCTCCTGGTATTCACGCCCTGTCTGTATTGCAACGTCACCGACTCTTGGGTCATCCCGAGCAAATGGAAGCGGGCGATGATCGGGGCCGCGGGGATGTATATCGAGCTGTTGCTCGCCGCGGCCTGCACTTGGATTTGGTGGTGTACGCAGGCGGGGATTATCAATCATCTGTGCATCAATACCATGTTCGTCTGTTCGGTTAGCACCTTGCTGTTCAACGCCAATCCGCTGATGCGGTATGACGGTTATTACATCTTGTGCGACCTGTTGGAAATACCCAATCTCCGGCAGAAGGCCGCTTCCGTTGTAAAGAGCAAGGCCGCAGCCTGGTTCTTGGGAATGCAAGAGTCAATCGATCCATTTCTTCCGGCGCGAGGCAGAGTGTGGTTCGTGGCCTTCAGCATTGCGTCCACGTTGTATGGTTGGTTCGTGACGCTTTCGGTGCTCTGGTTTCTCACACAGGTGTTCAAGCCTTATGGTCTGGTTGTAGTTGGTCAGGCGTTGGTGCTGATCTCCCTTTCAATGATGGTCCTGATGCCAATCTGGCGACTGATCCAAACGTTTCAGATTCCCGGCAGGAGGCAGCGGATGAAACCCTCGCGAGTCTTGCTTAGCAGTGTAATCGCGATCGCTGCGATCGCAGCCCTGCTGTTGGTGCCGTTGCCGCATTGGATTACTGTCGCAGTCCTGCTGCAGCCGCGCGGCGTGGAAGCCATTTATGTGGAAGTTCCCGGCGAAGTGAGCGAAGTCTGGCTTGAGCAGGGCCTGGTGCAGCAAGGCCAACCCCTTGCCCAACTGACAAATCTCGACGCGTTGATTGCCGCTGAGAAGTTGCGCGCTCGGCGGGACCAGTTGGCAACCAAGATCGACGGCCTGCGGCAACGGGCCCATGCCGACACCAGCGCCTTGCTGGAACTCTCGCAAACGGTGGAAGCATTAGCGGCGCTCAGCGAGCAACTAAGGCAGCGGGAAGAGGAACTGACAAAGCTGACCATCGTGGCCCCCTTCTCCGGACTGTTCTTGCCGCCGCCCGAACGCGCGGCTGATGCCAGCAGCAAAGTGACGCTCGCTAGTTGGCGAGGGCGGCCCCTCGCTGCCAGGAACCGTGGAGCCTATCTCGAAAAAGGAACGCTGCTGGGCAAGCTCGCGCCGGCGGGCCAGTTCGAAGCCGTGCTGGCCATCGATCAGAATGCGATGGAGTTTGTGCGGACTGGGCAGATAGTTGAAATCATCCTTGATCAATGGCCGGGCCGAAAACTCCAAGGAAAGATCGAGCATCTTTCGGAGCAACCGTGGAATGCTTTGCCACCCGGTCTCTCGGCTAAGAGTGGCGGGCGCATCGCGACTCAAACGGGACCAGACGGCGCGGAGCATCCAGTCTCGGAAACATTTCAAGCCAGCGTGCCCTTGTTGGAAACCGATGACCGCTGGGTGGCGGACGGAACCGGGCAAGCGCGGATTCACGCCGGCTCACTGACGCTGGCTCAGCATGCCTGGCGAATGATCTGCCGGACGTTTCGCTTTGAGCTGTGAACTCTACACCGTGGGCGATGAGCTCGGCAGGCGCCGGTCGGCGGACAGCGGCGGCGTGACAATCGCGCCCGAGCCGGTCTGCAGATTCAGCAAGAGCGAAGCCGCATCGCGATAGCGCGGATCAATGCGCACCAACTCGCGCAGATAGCGGGCGGCGTTCTTCGGCAGCTTCATCCGCAGTGCGAGCACTCCCGACTGATAGAGCGCTTGCTTGCGACAGGCCGCTTGTTCCGCGAGCGCTGTTTCCGCAGCCAACCGATAGAAGTGCAGCGCTTGGGCTACGTCGCCGAATTGGAATTGACACTCGCCCAACTCGAACGCGGCCAGCGCTCGCTCATTCGGATCACCCAAAGCAAGTTCCAGGTGCTTGATGGCGTCGCGCAGTTTGGCCGAGCGCTTGAGGCGCACTCCCAGCTCATAATGCAACGCCAGGTTGTCTGGTTCGCGCTGCAAGCGCGACGAATAGACGGCCGTCTCGAGCCGGTCCCGCTCGCGCAGGATCTGCGCGAGTGTGGTTTGCGTCGTGGCCGATGGATGCTCGGCCGCATCTCGGCGGGCTTGCACCACTCGGTCTTCCAAACACTTCACCGCGACTTGTTCCCACAAGGCCACAATGCGCGGGTCGTTATTGGTAGCCGACCGGCCGCGGTTCAGCAGCCGTTCGGCATCTTGATCGCGGTTGCGCTCTAAATAGAGCGGCACTAACTGCAGATAATTCTCGCCGTGCGAAGGAAACTCCCGCACGGCCAATTCGAGTTCCTGAATCAATGAGCGTTGGACTGGTGCATTAGCGAGCGCGGGAGTGGCAAGCGAACCATACACGCGGTCACCGGGGGGCAAATTTGCTTCTAGCCGAACTCGGGGCTTCGGTTCCGTCGCCCGATAATCTTCGCTGCGGCGTTTGAGGCCGCTGCGCCGCCGGCTGCGTTCAATAGTGAGGGAGGCAATCGCACCCGCGGCGCCTTGATCCTCAGGCGAGACGCGCTCCAACTCCATCCAGGTCGTGAGCGCTTCGTCATACCGGCGCAACTGAGCCAGCAGCTTCGCCCGCTGCCGCAGCAGTTCGGCCTGTTGGGGGGCGATTGCGAGCGCCGCGGCCAGGTAGCAATCGGCGGCTTCAAAATGTCCCAACGAGGCTGCAGCGGTCGCCAGCGTTTGCAACAGTGAAACCCGCTGCGGAAAATCGCGAAGCAGGAGTTGGCCTTGCTGCAGCACTTCATCCCAATGCTCATCAGCGCTTTGACGAGACAGTGCAGCCAAGGCGGCGGGCCGCTCTTCGGGCTCCGTTGCGGGCGCGTTGTTCACAAGCAGCTCAAGCCAGGCATCGACAAAATCGGCGTTCGCTGGTTCGGTGGCAACGCATTCCGACAGAATTCCGAGGGCCTCACTTACTTTGCCTTGAGCTGCCATCTTGCAACCCTGCTCGAAGCGGCCGACGAGAGTCGATGTTGCTGATTCTGGCTTACTCACTGCAGACCTCTAAGGGAGCTTCATTTTCGGCGCGCTGGGAACGTGCTTCACTAACAGTATACGGGGAATTTATCGACTGCAGCCTTGATGACCTGAATGAGTTGGCGACCTCGTCCGGTATCCGTAAGTTGCCGCCAAACATCGAAATCAAATGTCGCCGGCGCGTACTGGGGCGCATTTTGCGGCCAAGGATATTCCGGATTTGGTCCATCGTGGGCGAGAGCGGGGGCCAATCGCTCTAACTCATAGACCAACGGCAACGCTGTCCGCGTCCAGTTTTGAAAGTCCTCGATCCGTCCAAACGCGAAGAGGTCAGCGATTTGTTGATGCTTGGATTGGGGAACCTGTAGCAATAGTCGCATAAACAACCCGAAACCTGCATGACTCCTTTTGGGTGGAGTGCCTGACCGCCAAAAATAAGCCTTGCCAAGCTTTTCCGTGACCATTTGAAGGTAGTGAAGCTGGTGGCAGGGAGCAGCACCTTGACGTCGAAGTACAGTCAAAGCCTCATGATCCGATTGAGCTTGTTCCCACCAGCACCTTTGGAAGTTGTTCATTTCACTCTAACTCAAAGGGGACCGCGTCTTTCAATGTCCAACCTAGCGGCAATGGAAAACTGGACTGATTGAGCCGATCCCATTGGCCTGGAGTAAGATCCAAAACAAGTAGCTTATGTTCGGATTCCATACCGGTATCGACGCCAAAGTCGATAGGTTCAAGCGAATCGTCGTTTCTATCCGCGACCAGTTCGTTAACTTCGATAAACCGAATCTCTCGGTCGGGGGCGTTTGTAGGCAGATAGTATACGGATCGGATCCCCGGATCGGTCTTTAGATGCTGCTTAGCGTACCACCGCGCCAACGAATTTCTGTCAAACAGTGTTGCCGGCATACTTCGCCTCGATGATATGGAAGGAGGGCTATCCGTTTCCTGATTTCGTCTCCAAATCCTATTGTTAACACCTTAAACGCACCTGCCAAGAGAATGGGCTCGGCTGGGCGAAAGAATCAGCCAAGATCCGCAGTTTCGCTAGCGGCAGATCAGCGCAGCAAAAAGCCCGCGGCAACCAGAGGGGATCGGTCGCCGCGGGCGATGCAATTTCATTCAGTTTGATTCGAGGGCGGCGAAAAGTCCAGCCCGCAAATCAGGGCAATTAAGCGAACAAGCCTTCAATCTTCTTGCCGCTATCGACCAGCTTCATGGGGCGACGGAGCGGGGTCATCACTTCCTTGTTCGGGTCGATGCCCAAGGCATGACAGACCGAGGCGTGAATATCCTGCACCTTGACCGGGTTGTCCTTGGGATGAGCACCGTCCTCATCGGACGAGCCGATGACATTGCCACCCTTGATGCCGCCGCCTGCCATGAAGCAACTAAACACCGAGGCCCAGTGATCGCGGCCCGCATCCTTGTTGATGACGGGCGTGCGGCCGAATTCGCTAACCATCAGGATCAGCGTCTTCGAAAGCTGACCGGATTCAGCCAGATCGTATACCAGCGCGGCCAGGCCGGAGTCCATCACTTCCCCGTGATTGCGCATCGCGGGGAAGACGTTGGTGTGGGTGTCATACCCACCGCGGTTGATCTGCACGAACCGCACACCCTTGTCGATCAGCCGCTTGGCGAGCAAGCAACCACGACCGAATCCATTGTCGCCATAGCGTTCGACTGTTTCCGTTGGCACCTTGCTGAACTCGAACGCTTCGAGGGCGGGGCTGCGCATCAGCTTGACGGCTTCGTCAATGCTGGTCTTCGTCGAGGACAACCGTTCGTCCTTCGTGGTGCCCGAGAAGCGAGTGTTAAACTT
>JAYTUF010000583.1:0-20996 GCA_043744755.1 Anatilimnocola sp. | reverse complement strand
ACGGGAACAGGCCGAATAGTTCGTGAAGACCCGACCTCTTTCACATTCCCACAAACCTCGAACGTCTGCGCGCAGACGCCTTCGCTGGAGGTTTACCGTTGAACGCGCGGAAGTTCTTTAGTAGTTGAGCTTTAGCCCAAATAGGGGGAGCGGCTGACTTTGCTTACACAGGTTTTACGCATGTGAACCGCTCGCGAAACCCTCTCCCAGTCGATGATTTGTACAATCCTGCTATAGACGTCGCACCGGCTTTGGCCTTATACGACGCTTCCGCGGATTCCCACTAGCGGCCGTTCCCCGAGCGCCGCGTACTACAAAGGCCACGACTGTGTCTGTTGGCTCCAAATCCTCCAATCCGAATTTGAAAGCCCGTCGGGCTAAGCACGATAAGAGCAGAGTTGCTAAGAAGGGGGCCGCCCACAAGCAACCCAAGTCGCACGCTCCTGCGGCGGGACATTTGAGCGTTCACAATGCTGCCGATCAAGACGCCGAGCGGCTCGAATCGCTCCTCAGCGATGGCCAATTGGCCGGCAAAGTGATCGAGGACGCCACCAAGCAAGAAGCCCAGCAGCGGACGGCGATCAACTACGCGTCCATTATTTGGATCGCCATGCTGCACATCGGCGCTTTGGCCGCTCCTTTCTACTTCACGTGGGAAGGTCTGGGCCTGATGCTGTTCATGCATTGGGTCACCGGCTGCGTCGGCGTCACGCTTGGCTTCCATCGCTTGCTCACGCACAGCAGCTTCCAAACTTGGAAGCCCGTTCGTTATTTCCTGGCCACGGTCGGCGGTTTTGCTGGCGAAGGGGATGTGATCGAATGGGTGGCAAATCATCGCCAGCACCATGCACACAGCGATCAAGAAGGCGATCCTCACACGCCCAACGATGGCTCGTGGTGGAGCCACATGTGGTGGCTTTGCTTTACCTTCACTCCCGCGGCACAAGTTCGCCATCACAAGCGTTGGGCGCCGGACCTGGTGAAAGACCGCGGCATGGTCTGGGTCGGCCGGATGTTCCTCCCATCGCAGTTCATTCTCGGCGGTCTGTTCATGTATGCCGGCTATTTGCTGGGCGGTTGGCCGATGGCGGCATCGTTCTTGGTTTGGGGTGTGTTTGTCCGCATGGTCTCCGTGCTGCATACGACCTGGTTCGTGAACTCGGCCAGCCACATCTGGGGCTACCGCAATTACGAAACGACTGACCTCAGCAAGAACAACTGGTGGGTCGCGATCATCGCGTACGGCGAAGGTTGGCACAACAACCATCACGCCTGGCCGCGAATGGCACCGCACGGCCATCGCTGGTGGGAATTCGATCTCACGTTCCGCATCATCCGGCTCATGCAATGGACCGGTCTGGCTTGGAACGTGGTCGATTATAAGCGCAAGGGCAACAAGGTCGATCTGAAGTCCGCCCCCGCGGATGGCAATGTTGATAAAGTTGCTGCATAGTTGGAGTTCCGGCTTCAGCCGGTGCTAACCGCGTAAACGCGGAACTCCAACTGGACGTTATACTGCGGACATGAATCCCAAGTCCGCCATTGTCCTCATCATCGACCGCCTGGGGGCTGCCTATCTCGGCCCCTATGGCAACACCTGGCTTGAGACTCAGGGCTTCAATCGCCTCGCCAGCACGTCTCTTCTCTGCGAGCAGATGCTGACTAATTCGCCCGGCTTGGCGACTGTCTATCGCAGCTATTGGCAGGGCGATGTCGCGGGCTATTCATTACCGCAACTTGCCAAGAACGCAGGCTGCAAGACGGTGCTCGTCACCGACGACGAGGAGATTGCAAAACTTCCCGGCGCGGCCGATTTCGACGAACTGCATCTCGTGGCAACTCCGGCGACGACCAAGCCGGCCGACGATGTCGCCGAAACTGCCTTCATCCGACTGATGGAAGCCGCCATCGCGCAGCTCGAAACCTGGCGAGATTCACCGGAACCTCAACTGCTTTGGATACACGCCCGCGCTATGAATGGACCGTGGGATGCGCCACTCGAATTGCGGCAGCAATTTGCCGACGAAGATGATCCGCTGCCGTCGGAAACGGTCGAGCCGCCGCATGAGATGCTGCCCGCAGACCATGATCCAGATCAGGTGCTGAGCGTTGCGCACGCTTACGCGGCGCAAGTCTCGGTCGTCGATTTCGGCCTGCAAGCATTGCTCAGTGCCATTGACGAATTGCCGCAGCGAGATTCATTGCTGCTGGCTGTCACTTCGCCGCGCGGCTATCCCCTGGGCGAGCACTTGCGAATCGGTGAATGCGACCAGGCACTCTACAGCGAACTGCTGCACGTCCCTGGCTTCGTGCGGTTCCCCAAACAAGAAGGGGCGCTCGCCCGCACGCAAGAACTAATTCAGCCCGCCGATCTGTTCGCGACCATCGTCGATGCCGTGAATTGGTCCACGCTGCGGGAATCTAATGAGCAAAGCCTGCTGCGGATCGTGCGCGGCGAACCAGCCATCCGCCGCGACATCGCCTGCGCGACAGCACCAAACCAGCGCCTCATCCGCACTGCCGCCTGGCAACTGCGCGTGATTAATGAAACAGAAAGCGACCGCCACGAACTCTACGCCAAGCCCGACGACCGCTACGAATTCAACGACATCGCCACCCGCGCCACCGACATCATCCGGCAGCTTTTAGAGCACTCGGCCAACCAAGAACCGCGGGAACTGCCGGAACAACTAACCTCTCCCTGGCGCTAATCCGGCCGCTAGCACGCCCGAATCTCATCTGGCCCCCAACCAGCAACCTCTCTAAACTCCCGCCGACCATTTCTCCGCAAGTTCGGGAGTTGTTGCCATGCGTTCGATTGCCGTGATGAATCAAAAGGGTGGCGTGGGCAAAACCACGTCGGCCGTCAACTTGAGCGCCGCTTTGGCTGCTGCTGGGAACCGCGTCTGCGTGATTGACCTTGATCCGCAGGCCCATGCGTCGCTGCACTTGGGAGTGTCCCTGCGCGATGGTCAGACTTCGGTCTACGACGTGCTCACCGGCGAAGCGATGCTGCCCGAAGTGCGGATGCAGATCGATTCAAACCTCTGGCTGATCCCCGCTCATCTTGACCTGGCCGCGGCCGAAGTGGAACTGGCCAGCGAAGTCGGGCGCGAGGTAATCTTGCGCGACAAGTTCGTGCAGGACGACACGCAGTTCGACTACGTTGTCGTCGATTGCCCGCCATCGCTGGGCGTGCTGACCATCAACGCGCTGACCATGGTCCGCGAAGTCTTCCTGCCGCTGCAGCCTCACTTTTTGGCGCTTCATGGCCTATCAAAACTTCTCAAGACGATCGAGATCGTGAGCAAGCGGCTGAACCGCGACCTGCGGCTCAGCGGCGTGCTGTTCTGTATGTACGATTCGGGCACGCGACTGGCGGCCGAAGTCTCCAACGATGTGACCGCGTACTTCCAAGGTGAACAGACAACGGCTGGCATCGCCGCCAATGCCCGCACGTTCGCCACTCGCATCCGCCGCAACATCCGCCTGGCAGAAGCTCCCAGCTTTGGTCAATCGATCTTTCAATACGCGCCCAATTCCCCGGGCGCGGAAGACTATCGACAACTCGCCGCGGAGGTTCTGAAGATGCCCGCGGCGGTGCCCGTTACCATCAAGTCGCCAACCGCTGCCCGCCGCGCAGCGTAACTCGCCGGGCTTAGAGTGCTTCATACTCGGCCCGCGTATCCACATCCGCAAACGCGGCGTGGCCGTTTGTCAGAAGATGATCACAGGCAATCTCCCGCACCGGATTGCGCGTGAGCAGCGCTTTGACCCCTTCGTCCGCCGCGAGCAAATCCACTTGCTCAGCGAGCGACCAAGGGAATAGCACGGGATGACCGCGATTGGCTGCGCAGGTTGGGACCAAAATTTCAGTGGTCTGTTTCCCGAATACACTCGCCTGATGCTCAGTCAGCAATCGGCCAATGATCGCCGGCGACAGTCGCGGCATATCAGCCGGCGCGAGCAGCCAGGCGAAATCATCGGCAGGCTGATGTCTTTCTCGAACATGCCGCAGCGCCAATTGCACGGAGACCTTCATCTCCGCCGGCGGCGCATTCGGCACCAGCACTTCTGCGCCATAGGCGCGACAGGCGTCTGCCAATTGAGTATCCGAAGGTCGCACAACGACCAGCGGCGTCAAACCGGCCGCTTGCCAGGCAGCAATCGTGTGCGCGATCAGCGGCACGCCTTGCAGCGGCAACAGAAGTTTGGGCGATCCCATCCGTCGGCTCTCACCAGCCGCGGGGATGATCGCAAAAGCCCGCGGCGGTGCGTCGGCAGATTTCATTCGCCGTCCACTCACTGAGCCATCTCAACGCGGGCGGGTCGGCCAGGGATGAAGCCATCGCGATTGCGGTGCGCGACTAGTTCCGCGGCAATGCTCACAGCGATCTCCGGCACGGTTTGTGAACCAATATCGATCCCCAGCGGAGCATGTACCCCCGCCAACGCTTCGCGGCTGACGCCCTGTTCCAGCAGATCATCGAAGATCAAGCGAATCTTCCGCCGGCTGCCGATCAGGCCCACATATCTCGCGCCGCGATTGACCACATGAAACAGGGCTTCCTCATCATGGTTATGGCCGCGAGTCACAATCAAGCAATAGGTATTGCAGTCGATGGGCAGCGTGGGCAGCACTTGATCGACCGCGCCGGCAATTCGTTGCTCGACATTAGGAAAGCGAGCTTCGCTGACCACATCGGCCCGGTCATCGATGACCCAGACTTCAAAATCAAGCGGCGTGGCCAGTTCCGCCACCGCCTGCCCCACGTGACCGCCGCCGACAATGATCAATCGGCAACGGGGCAGAACCGGCAGATAGGAAATGCCTGCTGCCAAATAAGGCCGCGGCCGAATCGACAGCGGCTTCAGTTCCTGGGAAATGATGGCTGGTAGTTGTTCGCCGGAACCATGCAGCGCGGCGAGCAGATTCCCTTCGCCATCGAGCAGATAACTGGCCGGCGCATGCAAACCGGAAGCGTCCGCATCGAACACGATGGCTTCGGTCGCTCCTTCGCCGGCATCGATCATTTCAGCGAGCTTGCGAAAATAAGCAGCCGAGGTTTTCGTCACCGGTTCGATCAGCACCAGCATCCGCCCGCCGCAGATCAGGCCATCGTCCCAGCCATAATCGCTATCGAGTTGAAACTTGCACAACTCGCTCTGACCATCGGCCAGCAGCGCAATCGCGCGACGCTTCACTTCCGCTTCGACACAACCGCCGCCGAGCGTGCCGGCCTGACTACCGTCGGCAAAGACGAGCATCACCGCCCCGGCCTTTTGCGGTGTGCTGCCACGCGTCTCCACGAGCCGGCAATAAGCGGCCTCGCGATTCGCGGCGAGCGCGGTTAACAGTTGTCGAACGACTTTACGCATGGGTACACTGTTGGAGTCCCGGCTTTAGCCGGTCTTTGGTTGCGGGAAGACCGGCTAAAGCCGGGACTCCAACTGACTAAGCCGGATTGAGAATTTGCAGCGAGACCCGTTTGACGAACTCTTTCACCCGCGGGCGATATTCCATCATGTGCGGCGCGATCAAGTGGGCTTCGAGCGCCGCGATGCTCTCCCACTTTTCAATCACGACAACCACATCCTCCCGCGCCGCCGCTTGCGCGGGCAAGTTCGCGACATGATCGGTCGCGGGAAAGTATTCGATGCAGCCGTTTTCCCCTCGTACGGGTCCAACGATCTTCTGAAATTCCACGAGAAAATCATTCCGTTTGCCGGGGTTCAATTCAATGGTAGCTAAGACAACGATCAACGGTGCAACTCCTGAATCTAACGACGAATCCGATCTAACATTTCGCGAGCATTCTATTTTGGACGGATCAGCCGGCCCCGTCTATGGGCGAGTGAATTACTTCCGCAAACGACTCACTTCAATGTCGTAACGCCGCTCGCCCGCGGCAATGAGGGCAGCGCGTTCCTCGTCTTCCTGAATCTGGGCGGTCGTGGGCAACAGCCAGAGGAGGAAGGTTGCCGTCATCAGGCCGTAGGTGCCGCCGATCAACGTGCCGATTAGGGGGACGCTTTGGACATGCAATGTGATACCGACGATCGGAACCGTGATCGCCATTGCGAACGGTGTCAGCCCGTTACCGATCATCCAAATCAGGCGCTGGTTACGAGACAAACTGAACCCCGCCGTCTGCATTCCGCCGAAGCCAGCGCCAAAAGTGAAAATTCCCACGAAGGCCGCAATGGCTGCTGCGGAATCCCAACCCAAAAGCCCTCCCAAGACGATGAAGCAGACTCCGCCGACGAACAATGCGATCAGGTAGCCGCTGACAAAACCACCCAGGGAAGCGGCGATCCAATACGGCGCGAAAAGTCCGCCGAATTGCATGATCCGTTGCTGTGTGTACCCCAGCAATACCAAGCAACCGAGCTCCAATAAGAAGAACAGGCCGTACGTCGCTTCGTCGGGAATCGTTTTCCAGGTCGCAACTTCACTTGCGAGCACAATCAGTCCCGACAAAACACCAAACCCCGCCGCGTTCGCCACGACCCCGTGGATCCAGATGATCTTCAGACGATGAGGGGAAGCTGGCATGATGGCTGGCTGCAACTCGGGGTCGGGAGTCTTTGGCGAGGGATGTCTTTCGATGATGGAAAGTCTTACTTCGCCAAAGACTCCCGACCCCTGTTGCGCTAAGCTTCGTCGCTCGCGCTATCGGCAGCACTATCCGTCGGCAGCGAGTACTTGAACCGCGGCCGATGCGGCGGCGGCACGGCCGACAATCCCGCATGGTGGCGAGCATTGTTTCCAGTCACCGCTTTGTCGTTGCCCGCCTCGGCCGCTTCGGGAACCGTGCTGCGAATCCGCTGGCTCAGGACGGCCGCGTCGTACCAGCTAAAGCTCAACTCGGGATTGGAGGCGAACTTGCCGAGCGTCCGCAGCGCTTCGGCGCGGCGGTCGTCGTCGAACAAGAAAATGTAACGCTCTTCACCCTTCACCAGTGCCAGCACGTTGATGTCTTGACTCACGGAGCAAAATCTCCTGGTGGCTGCCAGCGCTGGCACTGCTGCGAGGGAACGAGGGACGCAGCAGGCAGCTTCGGGGGGGACTGGCAAAGGAAGCCGGATACCGAATTCCTATCGGCCAATGGGCCACCGCCACAACACTTGCGACTCGCCCGCCCCACCTCTCGCTGCGAGCGTTTCCGTCACGTGCAAGTAGCAACAAAAACGGACGAAATCGCTGGGACGTTGAAGATACGTCTGCCAGCCGCCGAAGCGGGCGTCGTCGCGCGTGTGATAGTAGGCTTCCAAGCGTTGGGTAAACTCTGCGTCTTGTCCGTGATAGAGACGCGTGTGCGAGATGATTGGTTCATACTGCGGGCGCAAAGCTGGCGGGCTATCGCTGGGGGACAACGGCACGAAGCCGCGCGGATCGGGCCACGGTGGCACAGGCTCTGATGCGCCCGCAAGGACTACATCGGCATTGCTCGTGCCCGCTGACTGCTGACTGTCAGAATGCTTAGAACCAGCGTATTTTGCCTGCTGGGCGCGAATTTCATGAGGCGTGAACGACGGCGATTGCGTCTTAAGTTGTTCGCGAGCCAGCGCGAACTCGGCTTCCTTCACAAGCTGCGAAGGAATGAATTCTTCTTCCGCAGTGCCCCACGGCAGACCATAGCCGGCAGGGATCGGATGATAGCCGGGGTTCGCAGCATACCAATCGACAGAGAGACCCAGCCGCGGCGGATAGTAGGGTGAGTATTCGGTGACCGAGCCGACGATGACCGCATCGACGCGCATCAGCCGGGCCAGCTCTTGAAAATCGGCCCCCGTCTGCGGACGCAAGCGACTCGCTTCCAGCAGCCGCCGCGCGACGCCGACCGGCATCACTTCAAAACCGGGAATCGCTTGCAGTTCGTTGTAGTAGGCCAAAGCCATGGCATCGCCATCGACGGTCGGCTCATTGCTCTGATTGAAAAACGGCAGTACCGCCACGCGATGCAACTGCGGGAACGGATTGTGAAAGACGGGCAATACATTCCGCGCGGGAACGGCCGCGCAGCCGGAGAGCAGCGCCATGAAAGTGGCGATGATGGTCAGCCGGGCAGCAGGTCGGACGGCGAAGTGCATGGAAGCCTCTGCTGCGACTGAATTGATCTCGTGCTGCCACGATTGCAGCGCGCGGCAATCCGCAGCGTCAGCTTTATCGGTAAAGTCAGCCCAATCACTCCAGGCAATCGCTCACCTGCGGCTACTTTCCCGCTGGTGCTAGCGAAGCTGCTGCATTGCTGGGTTGCTTGCGAATCTTCAGCAGCATTGGTTTCGAGACCTGATTCCCTTCGACATTGGCCTGGGCGTGAAACAGCCGGTCTTGGTCAAGCACCCACGGCTCCGCCCGCAGCGAGATCGTCCGCTGCATTTGCCCTTCGGGGATCAGCACGCCGCTCAGGCCGATGTCGTCCACAATCACGCCGTGCGGCAAGTTGCCGACATCGAAAGCGACGCGATCGGCGAAGCCGTGCCGCTCGATCCGCAGTTGGCAAGTCACGCTGCCGCCGGGCGCGAGCGTGATCTCGGGGAGCGTTGATAGGTTTTCGACCTTGTTTGCCGGAGCCGCGAGTTCCAGGTGCGCGATCAGCTTGGGCTTGTCCGCCCGCTTGATCGTGCCGAGACTCCCCGCGTCTTGCGTTCGTTCCTTGCCCGCGACGGTCGCCGTAGCGACGAGTTTGGAATGTTTTTCATTCTCGGCCGTCGGCGCCGGTGCATCCGCAGCGCAGTTGATCACGCCTTGTGCTTCGTACAGTCCGGCGGGAATGATCACGGGTGAAGTGGCCTGAAACCCAGGGGGCAGGCCGGTGACCTCAACGCGGATCTCGCCCTGAAAATGATCGGTGCGCTCGGCCTTCACGGTGAACGTCTTGCCGCTGCCGGCGTTGATCGTGGGATTCAGGCCCGTGACGGTCACTTTGAAATCAGGCTGCGGTCGGCGGGCGATGAGCTGATATTTATACTGCTCCCCGGAAAAATTCCGCACATCGCTGACCCGCACCAGGTAGTCGCCCGTGGCAGGCGCGACGAACGTCACTTGCGAATCCTTGCCAAACTTCCGCTGCGCCTGATCGTCGTTTTCGTAATAGAGCGTGAAGACCGGCAGGCCATTGTTGGGAAGGATGGTGCCGACGGGATAAGGGACGACCATGTAGCCGGGTTCGCCCAAGGCATGCGCCCGGCTGGTGGTCTCGAAGAAGGTGAACCGGTTACCATTCTCCGGATAGAAGTTGCCATCGGCATCGGGGCCGCGCCGCTGCTGGAAGTGCTTGATGACCTCGCCGCCCAGATAGACGTATTCATTGAGCAGCATCTCTTCGTAGTTCTTCAGTCGCACGCCGCGCTGGTCGCTGTTCATGCCGCGGAACTCAATTTCGGTATCGCGCACGCCGCGGAGCAGCAAGCGAGGAACGGGTTGCCCGGCTGCATTGTGTACTTCGAGCTTGCTATCCAGCAGCGAACCACTGCGGGCGGCGTTAGTCTCAAAAATCCATTGCTCGCCTTTCTCTGCGAGAAAGCGAAATAGATCAGCATCGTCGGCCCGGTCTTGCGGAGCGCCATGAATCAGCCCGGTCGCGACTCCCGGCAGTTTCAATTCAAGCGCCTGATCGGGAGCATCGTTGGGTTCCACTTCAGCGATCTTGGGCAGCTTGTCGATAGCCGGCTGCTCGCCATAGTCAACCTCCGGCGGCACTTCCGGCGCGAGAGTTAGTGCGGCAACCGCGACCTGTGCCGGTGGATCGAACGGCAGGCTGTCGGTGCTCCCGTCCACCCGGCCGACCACCACCCAATTCCCGCCCGGCAGGATCGCCATGCCGCTGGCCCACTCGGGTTGCCGGGCGAGCGTTTGCCGAATGGTGGTGTCGTCGGCGTTCCAAATCTTGATCAGCCGGTCCTCGCTAGTCGAAACAAGTGTCTTGCCATCCGTTGACCACGCCAAACGCAACACGGCCGACTCATGCGCGAACTGCGAACTGAGCAAAGGATTCGTTCCTTCCTTGCCGTCAGCGCTCACCTGCCAGACGCGAATGCGATTATCGACCCCGGCCGCAGCGACTCGGTCTCCGCTCGGGCTGAAGGCGAGTGTATAAAGTTCCTTGGTCGACTCTTTGAGCGTTTCCAGCCGCTGGCCACTGGCGACATTCCACAGCTTGACGGTCCGGTCACCGCTGGCGCTGGCGAGGATTTTTCCATCGCGACGAAAGGCAAGTTCAAACACAGCGCCGTTGTGGCCTTCCAGTTTCTTGAGCAACTTCCCAGTGCTCGTATCCCAAAGCAGGATGAGGCCATCGTAGCCGCCCGTTGCCAGCACGCTCCGATCAGGACTGAGGCGCACGGCATAGACGCTGTCCTTGTGACCTTGCACGGTTTTCACCAGGCTGCGATCGGCCACATTCCAAATCCGCGCTTCGCCGAACAGACCTGGCTCTCCGGCGCCGGCGACGAGCCACAGGCCATCGTCGGAAAAGGAAACCGCGTTCACGCTGCCGCGCTGGCCCGCGAGTTTTTCCGCCTTCGGATGCCCTCCCTTGGCGAGCGAATTCGAGTAGTGCTGCAACTCCACTTCACCGTAGCGCGCGAAGGCAATGGTGTTCCCCAGCGGCGACACAGCCACCGCGTTGACGCTCTGCCGCGCTTGGCCGACCACCTTCACCTGCGGCGTGATGAGAATCGTCGGATCAGGCGCGACGCCGCTCGGTCCCTTCGCCCCCGCATCGATCCAAGCCCGCAGCAGAGCAACCTCAGCTGCCTGCGGCGGATCACTATCCTTGGGCGGCATCGCCGGCCGTGCTTTGCCCGTCAGCACCAGAATCATCCGGCTCAGATCACTATGACCCGGCGTGATGATCGCGCCCTTCGGCCCGCCTTTCAGCAACACGTCGTAATTCTCCAGCGACAGCTTCCCTTCCCGGTCGTCATTGTTATGACAACTGGTGCAGTATTTGTTGAGCAAGGGCTGGATTTGTTTGGAGTAATCGGGCGCGTCGGCGGCGTGAAGCCTCGCAATCGTCGTGGCGAGAATTCCGCAAGCAATTAACGTCTGTCGGTTCATAAATGAAACTTGCTGCTAAGAAAGGCGATGGATATGTGCAATGTGGTGCAGACTAATCCAGTAAACCAGGATGCTACTGTTGTCACCATCGCGCTGAGGGCGACCTACAGCGACGAATCGTTCGGTTAGGAATGCCATTTCGGGATGACGAACATCAAACGATTCGTTCGTGGAAAGTGTCACGCGAAACGGCACGAATGGAACTCGTGCTATGTGCAAGTTCAGATCCTGACGATTCATGAATTGCTTTCCGTGGCAGCACTAATCACTTCAACAGCAGCAATGCCATCGAATCCCAATAGGACTACTTCGCCTGCTGACGGCGGTGGATCGGTTGGGTGTGGCAGCCCGATATGCACCTCATTGCTGCCTACCAGAAACAACTTTGGACTACGAACCTCGAATGTTTCGTTCTCAGTCGTCGTCACGCGAAACGGCTGGAACGGCCGTTGCCACTTGAGATGATTAAGTTCGTCGAAGGTAACCATGAAATGACCCCTTTTGTTTTCATTCTATCAGTGATTAAACACAAATTCCTTGCAGCTCAGCACGCACCAAAAAACGTCCTCCAAGCCGGCGCGGCGTTCGGCTTCCGGTACTGCCAGGAACTCCTCAAGTGCCTTTTCTTTTTCAGTCGGAGTGGGCAATCGGCTGATCGCGGCGAGGAATAGTTCATCGAGCATGACGGCCGGGTCTTGCTTCAGCGCGAGTTCAACGGCGTTGTCTTTCTGCTTCAGTTTGTCGTTGACTGTCTCACCGTTGAGGAGGTGAAAAACTTGCGTCATGCTCGGCTCGTCGCTGCGTTCGCAATCGCAAGTGATCAGTCGGTCGGGACGGCCGAAGGTTTTGAGAAAGTAGTTGTCTACGAACGAATCGGGCAATTGCAGCGCGCGCTTGACGGGAATCGGATCGCCCAGTTTGCCGTCGGGCTTCTTCGCGGTCCGGAATTGCGATGGCGCGCCGGTCACTTGCGAAATGGCATCGAGCAGCACTTCGGCTTTGAGACGTTTGGGATAATACCGACTGTAGAACCGATCATCGGCTGCGTTGCCGGGCAGCGGCTGGCTGCTGCGTTGATAGGTGCTCGATTGCAAAATGGCGCGCATCAGTTGCTTCAGATCGAACTGATGCTCTTGCACGTGATTGGCGGCCGCAGCCAGCAGCGCTTCGTTGCTGGCGGGATTGCTTGCTCGCAGATCATCAACGCGTTCGACTAATCCGACGCCGAAGAAGTTGGCCCAGACGCGGTTGGCAATGGCGCGGGTGAAATAGGTGTTCTCTTTCGAGACGAGCCACTCAGCCAGTTTGATGCGTCGATCGCCGACAGCGGCGAAGGGGACGGTGTCGCCATCGAGAGGCCGCGGTGGCTGCGGCAGGCCCCGGCTGGGCTGCAGCAGTTCCCCTTGCGTATCGGAATAGACCACCCGCATGCCATCGCCATTGCGATAATCGCCGCCCCAGCCCTTCGCCCGCACCCGCGAGAACATGTTGGCCATGCCGTAGTACTGGTCGTTTGTCCATTTCTCCAGCGGATGGTTGTGGCACTTGGCGCAGTTGATCGACAGGCCCATGAAAGCCTGCGAAACCGTCTCAGCCATGATCTCCGGGTCTTGATGCAGGGCATAGAAATTCGCAGCGCCATTTTCATGCGTGCTGCCAGTCGCGGTCACAATCTCATAAACAAACTTGTCCCACGGCTTATTCTCGGCCACCGCTTTGCGAATCCAGGCATGATACGTTTCGAGTGCTTTTGGCCGCAGGCGTTCGCCCGAGAGCAGCAGCAGGTCGCCCCATTTGTTCGTCCAATAATCAACGAACTCCGGTCGGCCGAGTAAGTGATCAACGAGCTTGTCGCGCTTGTCGCTCGCGGTGTCCGCCAAGAAGGCTTGCGTTTCTGCGACCGTGGGGAGCGTGCCAATGGTATCGAGAAACGCGCGGCGGATGAACGTGCCATCGTCGCAGCGCGCGGAAGGGGGAACCTGCAGCGCTTGCAGTTTCTCCAGCACGAGGCGGTCGATGAAGTTCTTTCGCTCTTCCTTCGTGAAAACATCGGCGGCGACTTGATTGGGATAAGGGGACGAAACATAGGCCATTTCAGTCAGGTTGAGATACCAAATACTGACCGCTCCTTCGCCGCTTTCCACCACTTTGATGTTGCCACGCTCGCTGACCGAAGCCACGCTGCTGTTGGTCGAAACATATTTCGACCAGCGAGTGACATCTTCGACATGACCATCGTTGAAGTGCGCGAGTACGACCAGTTGCTGTTCCAATCCCGGGGCCTGTTGCGAATTCTTCGGCAGCACTTCGAGCCGCTCGATCTGCGGATCGCTGTCGCGTGGCGGCGGTGTGCCGGCGGCGATCCATTCGGCGATGACGCGATATTCGAGTGAAGCCGGGTCCAGCTTGACGCCACCCTTGTGTGGCACCAAACCCGTGGGCTTCGTCAGAATCAAACTCCGCCCCGGATCGCTGGGAACAATCCGCCGCCCAACCGCTTGCCGCGTGAGATAGGAATAGTCCGCATCGACATCGAAGCCAAACAGCGTCAATCGAAAACCCTTCTGCCCCGCGCGAGCGCCGTGGCACGCGCCTGTGTTGCAACCTTGTTTGCTAAGCACGGACTCGACGTGATTGCGAAAGCTCCATTGAAAGGGCTTGTCAATATTCGTGACGACAACTTCCGCCGTCACCGTTTGTCCGGCCGCTTCGGCGATGATTTGCGCTCTGCCATTGGCGACTGGCACCGCCATACCGTCATCAATGCGGACGATCTTCTCGTCACTGCTACGGAGTTTCAGTCCCTCGCGAATCTGCTTCTGAATCTGTTCGCCCACCTGGTGCTGCACAATCAGCGTTTGTCGCGCTTCGGGAGAATTGAGCGAGATCTTCGTGGGCAGCAGATTGAGCTGGGGCGCATCGGCCCCTGCAACCGGCGCTGGCCAAGCGAAAATAGCTGCCACCAAAATCAATCGGATGTGACACATGGAGAGACGACCGCCATTCTCGCGTTTCAAATCACCACTTCCGAACCTGGATCAGGCCATTGGAAGTGAGCCAATACTTCAATTGAATATAACCGTTATCGAAGTGAATCTGCTGATGCTTTTTCCCAATACAACCCGCGACCCGATTATGCGCTGCCTGCGGCATTCACCGCGCATGCTGTTTGACGCTTGAACACTGTGCCTCGCGCCCGCGGCTGCCGACAACAAGAATACTCCGCGCTCCGGACACGTCTGGTCCGCTGCCTGCCGTTTGTTGAATTTTCGGCAACTTTGTAATATTCGTTCTCTGTTACAGCCGCTTTCTTATGCCTTCCCGCAAACCACTAAAGGTTGTGCAGGCCGCACCCGCGGCGGGCGGGCAGACTTCGCGCTGGGTCACGCTCTGTCTCGATTATCTGCGCACCGAGTGTCACCTCGCGCCGAATACCCTGGCCGCCTACACTCGCGATCTGAAGCGGCTGCAAATCTGGCTGGGCGAGCGGGCGGTTCCTGGTCTCACCATTCGCGACCTCAGTAACTACCTGGTCTGGCTGAAGGAACGAAATCTGGCCCCGGCGAGCATCGGCCGGCATATGGCGGCGCTCAAGGTCTTCTTCCGCTTCCTGCAAGTCGAAGGAGTACTGACCGAGAATCCCGCGGAGCTACTCTCGCCGCAGAAACAGTGGCAACGGGTGCCGGATGTCCTTTCGGCGGCCGTGGTGAAGGAACTCGTCGGAGCGCCGCAGCCTTACGATCCTTTTTGGCGGCGCGACCGGGCGCTGCTGGAACTGCTGTATGCCACCGGCTGCCGCGTTTCGGAAGTGTCGTCCCTGCCCATGCGGGATCTGCATTTGGACGATCGGCATTGCCTGGTGCAAGGCAAGGGGAGCAAGCAACGACTGGTCCCTTTGGGCGAAGCAGCCCTCGTGGCGATTCGCGATTACCTGGAACAAGAGCGGCCGCAACTGGTGGCCGCCGCCCGCACGCCGCCGGCCTGGGTGCTCCTCTCGCGCCGCGGCAGAAGGCTCCGCCGGGAAGCGATTTGGGAACTCGTCAAGCGGTACATCGCCCGCATCGGCGGCCCCGCGTCGGCCAGCCCACACACGATGCGGCACTCCTTCGCCACGCACTTGCTATCGGGCGGCGCCGACCTGCGGCAGGTGCAGGAACTGCTGGGACACGCCAGTATCGCGACCACCCAGATTTATACCCACGTTGATCAAACCCGGCTCAAAAAGGTCCATCAGCAATATCACCCGCGGGCGTAAGGCGGCGATCGATAACCGGATTTGATAACGATTTGCGGCGCGATTTGCATCATTCAGCAAGGGGGCCATGAGTGCCCTTGGGGTGGACCAAGATTGCGGCCTTGATAACCGCCCACTGCGCTGCGGTAGTTCAGCGTTGATAACAGTTTCAGCCAGAAATCGCGACCAGCACGCACGCGCCACAAGTCGTTGGCAGATAAGTCATTGCGAATCGATAACAAGGTTATCGATAACACTTGCAGACGTCGGCGCGATAATAGCGAAAGCGGGTGGTTATCGGGTCGGGTCGCGGACCGTCATTCGGCTTGGGCCTAATGGTCGATATGTTACCAGTAAATTATGACTAACTGATAACTACGTACCGACAAGTGATAACGCCTCTTTTGGGGAGTGCCTGGTGAGATATTTCCTTAGAGTCTACGCAAATTGTCAAAGAGCCATTGCACACAATTATACGGCTGGCAATGGACTAGGTTGGTCCCAGAAAATTGCCGTAGGTAACGATTCACGCCGGCATGATCTGGGAGGGCGACGCTCCCGCGGAGTGAGCTGCGTGTTGACGTCGCTCACCGCGGCGGCTCGGCAGGAGCCTCGCCCTCCCATCTTCGGACCAGCGGATTAGAAGCGGCAAGAAACAACTCAGGGGACGCAAGCGTCAGCTCGCATCCCCTGGGTGTTTGAATCGGAGGTTAGATCACGCCCGAGGGCGCGAGTAAAACCTATTCAGGCTTGGTATCGGCCGGCTTCGGAGTAGTCTCGGCCGGGGGAGTAGTTCCGGCCGGGGGCACAACCGGGACAGGAGTCGGATCAACGTGGGCTGGGTCAACAGGGACAACAACCGGGGCCGGCACAATGACCGGGGCCACTGGCTTATCGGTGCAACCAACAAACGAGACGCCGCAACCGGCGACGAGCAGCAAAGCGAACAGCTTCTTCATGTCTTTTCTTCCTAAGTAGAACAACAAAACATCATTAAACAATCAGCAGGACAACCCTGCTTTGGTTTTGAATTCAGGCGGGGACACAAGCTACGATCCGTTTGGCTGGCAGGTTATTCCCGAAATTTTGGGAAATATTTCTCAAGGTAGGATCGGCGACTAAAGAGCCGCGCACGAAGTAAGCGGTATTGAGTTCCAGTTCGCTAACTTCGTGCGCGGCTCCTTTGAAAACTTCGCTTCCCATGCGAATCTAGGCCGCTGCCAGCGGGCCAGGCGGGCGATTGCCGATTTTTCTGGCAAGAATACAACCGGAGCGCGGGATTTTCGGGAATAATCAGGGCCTGTAACGGTTCTTCCCTGGGGAGCGAGGCGCTCGATGGCGGATCAGCCCTTGCCGGGCACAACGCAGAACAGACCCAACCAGGCGGAAAAAAAATCCGTCCCGGGCGATGTTTCGTCTGCGAAGGAACCTGCCGCGTTGGCTTCCGTCGCCGTCACGCTGCCACAACTGATTCAGGAATTCGCCGGTCCTTTGTACCGTTATGCCTTCCGCCTCGCGGGGCAGGCCAGCGATGCGGAGGATCTGGTGCAGCAGACCTTTTTGGTCGCCCAGCAGAAGTTGCATCAATTGCGGGAAGCGGACCGGGCTTCGGCCTGGCTGTATGCCGTGCTGCGGAGTTGTTTTTTGAAGTCGCGGCGGAAACCCATTCCGCAAACGATGGACGAGAACTTCCCGCTCGAAGCGGTTGCTAGCCCGGACGACAACGAAGCGAATGGAAAAAACGAAGACGCCTGGCTGGACCGCGAAACGCTGCAATTGGCGCTGAGCGAATTGCCGGATGAGTTTAAGATAGTCGTGCTGATGTTTTACTTCGAGGATTTGTCTTACAAGGACATCGCCACGCAGTTGGAAATTCCGATTGGCACCGTGATGAGCCGCCTCTCGCGCGGCAAGGCTCAGTTGCGGCGGCGGTTGGAGCCTGAAATAGAAGTAACTCCCGAACCGGTTCGCCCGAGCAAGTTTAGTTAGACCCAGAATCGATCGTGACGCATGGAATCGAAACCCACACCTCTGACCGCCGACGCTCAGCGTGCCGAGCGCTTCGATCGAAATCTGCGCAGTGCGCTCGACGATGTTTCGCTGCCGGCTGGTTTGACGGATCGTTTGTTGGCCGGCTGCGAAGCGGCCTTAGTCACTCCCGCGAAAACCGAGGGCGCGAAATCGGAAATCCAGACCCCGCGGTCCAGATTCTCGCGCCGGCAAATGCTCGCGATGCTGACCACCGCCGCCAGTGTCTCGGTTTTGATTTCGGGAGGCTGGCTCGGCTTGGGACGAAAGCCGCGTCCGGTCACTGCCGATGAGTTAGCTCAATCCGCCCTTTCCTGGTTTGATCGCAGCGGACCCGCGGCCAACTGGCAACCCCTCGTGAAAGCGCCCGTCACTCAGTTCCCGGTCGCTGATGCGGTGGCTGTCCGCCCCGCGCGATGGTTGAAATTGGATTCCAGCGTGGTCGTTTATGAATTGCCTTCCCCGGAACGAGGCCGGCAGCGAGCCCTGCTGTTTGTGCAGCGGACGAACAGACCACACCCAGCGCTGAAGAATTTTCCCTCCACGCGGCTGACCGCTTCGGGTGGACTGGGACTTATCGCCTGGCAACGAGGAAGCGCGGTCTATGTGATTGCGGTGGTCGAAGCCGACCAGATGCACAAATTCATCAAGCCGCCGCCGAAGCTCACGTAGCGGATGCGGCCGACAGCCACTAGCCACCCTTGCGGAACTTCTCGAAGTATTGCTTGGCGTGGTCGCGCTGTTCGCGGGGCAGGGTTTGCTCGTTGAGAGCATCGGGGTCTTTATCCACGGCGGACTGGAGTTCGACTTTGGCTTCTTGCAGCGTCTTGCCCTTGATGTTCTTGCCGCCAGCATCGCCCGTGCGGATCGATTCGCCAGCCTTGGGCTTGCCCGCGACTTGCGTGTCATAGAACTTGCCGTCAACTTCTTCTTCGGGCCGATCGCCTTGACCTCGGCCTTTGCCTAAACCCTGACCCGGCTTGCCGTTCTTATTCCCCTTGTTGCTCATCTGCATGTTGCCGTCGAGATCACCCTGGCCGTCCTTGCCATTCTTGCCTTCTTTGCCGTTCATGGCGTCTTTGGCGTCGGCCAGTTGATCGAGCACCTCGTCCAGGTTTTCCATCTGCTCTAGTTGCTCCTGGGCTTCCTTCAACGCCTTGGCGAGATCGTCCAACTTCTGGCCGGCTTCTTTCGGATCTCCCTTGCCACCTTCCTTCATGCACTCGGCGCACTGACCCAGTTTCTGGGCCAGCTTGTCCATCATGTTTTCGGCTTGCTTCCCTTGCTTGTTCATTTCGTCGAGCTTTTCCTGCAGCTTGGCGGCCCCGTCGTTGTCACCCTGGGCCAGCTTCTTTTCGATCTCGCGCTCGATTTTTTCGCGGGCCTCTTTTTGATTCTGGGCCATCTCTTTGATCTTCTCTTTCAGTTGCTCCATCTGCTTGGCAACTTGCTCCTTGGCTTTGTCGTCGAGCTTGCCGGCCTTGAGGTCTTCCTTAAGTTGCTCAAGTTGCTTCTTGGCCTCCATGAAGTCCCCTTCCTTCAGCGCGTCGGCCAGTTTGTCAGCCGGCCCCTTTTCGATCTTGCCGAGCTTATCGAGCTGCTTCTTCATTTCCTTGGCGCCGCCCAATTCCTGCTGCCGCTTCTCGATGTCCTTGGCCATCTCGTTGAGCTTGATGTGAATTTGCTTTTTATCGAGGCCATCGTTCTTGGAGAGATCGTTGAGCTTTTTGGCGACTTCCTTTAAGGCTTGTTCGGTGAGCAATTCTTCTTCGGTCAAAGCCTTCTTCTCGTCCTTTTTGCGCACGATCTGGTTCAGCTTCTGGGCCTGCTTATCGAGGGCTTTCTTCAGTTCCGTCGAAGTCTGAGTATTGGCGGTGGCTTTGTTTTCAAGAGCCGCATTCGGCAAGAACAACAGCGCCGTGATGACCGCAGCGGGCAACAACGGCAGCGCGAACCGCCACGTGGGTTGCACTTGGAATTGCTCGCGGACGTCGATCCGCTCGACCTTGCGAATCGCGTCGGCGACGAGTGCGCGACCGACTTCGCTGGCGAGTTCAGCGCTGCTAAGGGCGAGTGTGCTGGAAACGCGTTCCTTGAGACCATACCGCCGATCGAGTTCAATCGCCGCGTCAATTGAAGAGCGGCGGACGCAGTAAGTCCAGATCGAGGCAATCACAATGCCAACGGCCAGACTGCCGCCCAGCCAGGAGTAAGTCCAAATGTCATGCTTCAGCGGCAGCGCCCAGATTTTGGGAATCGCGAGACCCGCCGCGGCGATCAGCAGCGTAGCGAAGAGGGACCAGACCACGATCGAGAGAAACTGCTGGCCGATCAGCCGACGCTGAGCCCGGCCCACTTGACGTTTGATCTCTTCCATGGCGAACACCTCGCTGCACAATTTGAATCGAAGGATAAGAGGCCGCTGCGGACCCAGTCGTATTATAGGAGCGCTAACCGCCCCAGCTCCAGCCGGAAAACAGCCCATGCTGGCAGATTTTTTGAGTTCGCAGGCGACGTAGCATGAACCCTTTGGTTCGTGCGAGTCGCTTACGGCCCATCCCACTCGCCCGCAGCACGGCTGCAGGCTACGTGACTATGTGGCAATACCCCGTCCTGGGTTAGACGGTTTCCCCACTGGACCGGTTTTGCGGATCCTGGCGTCAAAAATTGCGAGGGCGGCGGCATTTTGCAACTTGTCGGCAGGATCGGCACGACAATGCAGCTTTTCGGCATCGCGCCAGGTTGTTTTTTCGCCTCACCTTGCCAAATTGCGTGGTAGGCTTCTAAGGTCCGAAACTCTGCCCGCTTGCCTACCATGTACACGACCTTCGCCAGCTCGAAACTCGCTTTATTCGCCGCGCTGTTGACCGCGCTGGCGACCGGTGGCTGCGCGATTCCTGCCATCGATCCTTCGGGCGAAGGAATATTCTCGGGCCGCACCTCGCTGGTCAGCTTGAAAGAATGCCCGCTGCTGCATCATCACCGGCAACCACCATTGGCCGCGATTCCGAACGGGCCACCCGGGATGGGGCCGGTCGTGGGTCCGCTGGTGGGACCGCCGTCTGCCTGTGGTCCGCCGGTCGTATCGATTCCCATTGCCTTCGCGCCCCCTCCGCCGCCGGCGATCATTGCCCTGCCGATGACGCCCGCCGCCTGTGAAGCTCGTCCGCTGCCCGTCCCGCCTCCCCTGCAGGTTCAGCAATGCGCGGCCCCGGTGAAGGAAGACGATTGCGAGAAGGGTCCCAATCTGAAGATCACGCCCAATCGCGTGGTGGCTGCGGTCGGCAGCGAAGTGGTGCTGGCGGCCGGCATGTGCGGCAAGGATGGCTACTTTGTCATGCGTCAGCCCATCGAATGGATGCTCGCGCAAGATGGGGCCGGGCAGATCGTGGCGATCGGGCAAGAGAGCTCGCTAAAGAACTCCTATTTCTTACGCCAGTCGCCGCAGAAGATTTCACCGCAGTACGCGCTCGCTCATACGTCCACGATTTCGCAGAATGTCGATCGCGGCACCAAAGACCCGAGCGATGATATTTATCTGCACAAAGGCCAAAGCTGGATCAGCGTGACTTCGCCCAAAGAGGGCGCGTCGTATATCACCGTCTGGACTCCCAAGGAACATAACGTCGAACGCCGCCGCGCGACCGCGACGATCTACTGGGTCGATGC
>JAYTUF010000582.1:0-5424 GCA_043744755.1 Anatilimnocola sp. | reverse complement strand
CACAAAGCCGGTGAGTGAATACGCGATCCAAGGGAAGAACGGAAAGTAGCCCGTCGTCGTGAAGCCGACCAGCAAATCGGTGAGCGTCAGGTCCGGGTCAAAATAACCGTTCGTCCAATACGCTGGATAGTCGGCCAGGCCGCGCAACAGCGGACTTGCCAAGATGGAGACAATCGCCACCACAACGGAAATGGAGAGCGGCAGGCGGCGAGCGAAGTTCAGCACCAGCAGCGCCGCGCCGATGAACGTGAGGACGTCCCAATTGAACGTATCTTCAGGGAGCCAAACCAGAATATTAAACGCAAAGCCGAGCACGATGACAAACAGGCCGCGGCGCACCGAGACTTTCGAGATCTCCTGTTCACTCTTGCCGCGGGCCCACTGGCCATTGACCCACAAGCGATAGCTAACGCCGGAGAGCATGGCGAAGAGAGGCGCTCCCAGGCCATAGAACTTGGGCGTGTATCCCGCCAGATTCTCGACGAAGTGAACGATCACCATGATGAAAATGGCGACCATCCGCAGGATGTCAATGGACGGATAGCGCATGGATTATGGGCTCAGGCTCGTCAAGATTTCAAAGCCAGCCAGCAAGACCTGCGTTACGAGCAGCACGATGATCACCCACTCCAGCGCGTTGGCCGAGCGGGTTTGCATGAAGTCGCTGGCCCGCTGACCGCACAGCTCGTAGATCTTTTCAAACACCTCGATCTGCTCATCCAAGAATTCATGACGGTGTACCAGTCTGGTGCGCTCGCGAAATCGCTCGCCCACCTGGCTGGCCAGTGTCGGAGGATGCAGGTGGGGACAATGCACGTGCGGCGAAATCCGCGCCAGCCGCGCGCGCATCAGCAGAACTTGTTGAAACCGCTTGAGCAACTGCTTCCGCCGGCCGGTCGCCCGCTCGTCGAACTCAAAGGCCAATGGCGCATCGGCTTCCAATTCCGGCCAGGCGGCGCCCAGCGTCCGCTCGATCTCGCGCAGTTCCGCTTCATAGAACGAGGCTTCGATCAGGGCCGTGCGAATGGCGACCAACCGATCTGCTTGAGCATGAATTGCCAGGCGTCCCTGATTCCAAAAAATCTGAGCGCCCTGCAAGGTCATCAAATGACTAGGGGGGTGATTGGGGGCAGCGGTTGTTTCGACCCACCGCCGCAATTGTGTCAGCAGCTCGTCGGCATCGGTGTTTACTGCCGGCGGATTGTCGGTGAATGGTTGAATCGTGGGAACGGTCAGAATCAACAGGTCCGGCGCGGGAATGGGCTGCTGTGGATCGGGATTCTGCTTGACCAGCACTGCCCGCCGCCGGAGCGAAGGCGGAAACTCGAATAGCACCTCTTTTGAATCGGCAGCTTTGTCGCCGGCGGGCGCTGCTGAGACAAACGCCACTTGCAGAATCTCCGAGCCAGGCGGCAATTCGCTGAGTAGATCGGGTGCCTGGCCATTCGGTCTCATCGTGGGAAGCTTTGCCTCTGGGGGGATCACGGGGACGATCACGAGAATTGTTCCTGGGTGTCGGCCAGCAAACCAGCGATCCAGGCGGCGACATACTCGGCCGAGTCCAGCACGCCGTTGACGGTGGAATCGTACAGATAATCGCCCACGAGAAACAGGTTGGGATGTTCGGCTGGTTCGGGTTGATGCCGGCGGTCGAGATTTTGCGGCACGATGCCGCCGGGGATGGCATTTACGGCTCCCACCCAGCGATGCACGCGGCCTTCGAGGAAAAACGGTCGCCCTTCTGCCAGGCAATCCGGCAGGGAAGCGAGCGCTTCGTCAATCAACTGTTGATCGCTGAGCAGGCTCATTTCGCGGGCCGCAGTTCCGCCCAGCAGCCAGCCGAGCACGCCGTGGGTGCTTCCCGGCTCGCGCGACGATTCGTCATACAAGCAGCAACCGCCAAACCGGTCCAGCATCCAATAGGAATCGGTCAGGGTCTGTCGCCAGAAAGGTCGCTCAAACAAAATGGTGATCCGCAGGTAATGGGCCGGATGGTTGTAGTAGGCGTGATGCTGATCGATAGCGGCAGCCAGGCGACCACCGTGGAAAGCCACCGCCGGCAGGTGATTATGCGGCAAGGCAAGCACGACGAAATCGAAATCGTCGTGCAGTGTCTGTCGTTGATGCACAGAGGTGATGCGCAATTTCCCCGCTGCTGTTTTGGAGATCCCCGTGACCTGATGCTCCAAGCGAATCAGGGCATCCAAGCGCGCGGCTAATTCCTGCGGCAGGCGCTCGTTACCCCCTTCGATTCCGTAAAGACGCATGTAAACCGGGTCGTTCATCACGTAGTTTTGCATGCCATACGAGGGACTGGTCTGGTTCGGCTCGGTGGCCAGATCGCTGTGAATCAGGTTTTCCAGGTAATGCCGTGCCTGGGGTTCTTTCACGCTTGCCAGGACGGCGTCGAAACGGCGTCGATCGGGTTCTTGATAGGTGCCTTCGGGGTAATCGGAAGCGTAGAACTCTTGCGGAGTGACCGAGTCCTTAGCCATGCGGTCAAACTCCCGCAGCGCGATGCAGGCTGGCTCGCCCAGTTGATCCCGAATGTCGTCCAGATTGGAGAGAATCTGGTGGTTCATGATCACCGCGGAACCACCCATCGGACTGATCGACAAGCCCAACTCGGCGATCAACTCCTTGAGCGGATCGTCATCGAGATTGGAATAGTCATAGAACTCCGCCGCTCCCGCTTCGTACCGCACGGGCGCCGTTTGGAACCGGGGCGTCAAGATCTTGCCCCCCAACCGCGAACTGGCTTCAAACAGGGTCATTCGCACCGGGGCATTGGCCAGCTTTTGCAGCGCATAGGCGGTCATCAGCCCACCGGGGCCACCGCCAATAATTCCCACGTTCCAGACACGCATCAGTGAACCAGTCGCAGCCTTGATTTGTCGAGCGATGAGTGGGTAACAGGCGCACCGCGAACGCAGTTGGCCTTCCTTGTTAAACCCATCTACTATGGTCTAGTACCGCAGATAGAACGAAGTTCGTGGCATTTTATTGCAGCAGGAAGCTTATGACTCCAAATCTTTCTTGACACCCTTCCGCTGGCGGAACCAAAAGGTTGCGATTGTCCCAAAAATCGCCAGGCAGACGAGCCCCGCCGCGGCGAGCAAACGCGGATAGAGAGAACTTCGTCGAACGACCCTGCCCGTCGTCACATCAAAGACAATCGTCTCGCCCTGGGTGGTTCGCAACGTCAGTTCCAGCTTGGCAGGGTCCAGCTTCAGACTGCGGCACTGGGGGTAGTTCAGCAAAAAGTGCCCAGACACCTGGTAAACCGTCACCAGGTCATCCAGTTGATGCCGGGCTAGCAAGCGGCCGTTCGCATAGAAGGTCGCGACGTGAGTGCGGCTTTGAAACCAATCGGTGTCGGCCAGAACCAAATGTTGACCATCGTCCAAGAGCAGAGGTTGTTGACAAAGGCGATAGCGGAGCGTCCACAGCGGGATCGTGGAGCCATCGTTGCGATACACGCCGCATTGCGTGTATTTTGCACGGATCGCGCGAATGCCGTCGTTGTCGAAGGCTGGATGGCCGGTGGCGTCCTCTTCCACCGGCAGCGGTGAAACCATGACCAATAGGTACTCACCATCAGCCGATTCCGCCTTCCAGGAATAGGAATGACCCAAACCCGCGCAGGCCGGTGAAGAGAACAGAAACCATTGACTGAACAGCAGTAACGTGCCCAGCCGAGACCTGTCAATGTTCGCCAATTTGCCAAGCGGTCTAATTTTCAAGTTGCAGTTCGACCCCATTATGGTGGACTTAGGAACGCAAGGTAATCAATATCCTGAACTGGACCCCACCGAGCTTGTCTCGGTGGTGAAGTGATTCTGCACTAGAAATCGCGCGACGCCACCCGCCCGCCCCCACCGACCTCGCGTCGGTGGAGCAAGTGATTGAGCGGCGCAATCATGCGTTCCACGCCAAAGAGCTGGCGGGGACGCGGAGTTCAATAGCGGGTTGCTAGTGCATAATCATGGCACCACCGAGGCAAGCTCGGTGGTGGCCAAATCGGGAAGTTATTTTCTTCGCCTTCCTTAACTGGGGAGCGGCGTGTTCGATCCCATGCTTGTTTCACCGCCGATTTATCCCGAAGGCCGCCCACTCCTTGCGAAGCTTGAGTAATCGAAGACGCGTTCATTCTAGCGGGCCTTTCTTGTGCGCGGATAGAATGGGCGCGGTATGGAACCGAACCCCTACGAATCGCCACAGGTCGTGAGCCCGCAGCCACCGAAGTATTTGCGACGGCGGATATTGACGATAATTCTGCTGCTTGCAGCCATCGCGCTCGGCACTTTTGTCGCAGGTTATTTAGTTCTGGAGTCTTATCGAAGTATTGTTCGTAGGGCCACGCGTCGCGAACGTCCATTCACCATCGATGAGCCGTGAGGTTAGAGCATGTCCAACCGCGCACCCCTCATCGCCGCCATCGTGCTGCTGCTCCTACCGGTGCTGTATGTGGGGAGCTATTTGGCGCTGGTCGTTCCCAAAGGGACGGTCGTGGAAGTTTATTCCACAACCGGCATCCCTGTTTGGGGCCGTTACCGCGTAACCAGCAATTCGGCAAACATCGTAGCCTGTAAGGTGTACTGGCCCCTGGAGCAGATCGACCGGAAGATGAGGCCAGGGGCTTGGGAACCGCGTAGGCTCATTTTGGGCCTGAAGCAACAAAGCTCATTCCTGTTCATTGATCCACCTGCTTCCCCTTAATTCCCGCCAAGTTGGCCGGGTCCACTTAGGCAGCGGCGGGGAAATAGCCTACCGTTCTCTTCGAGGTAGCCTCGCAGGGGTTTCAGTAACGATCGATCCCGAAGGGATCACAGCCCTTAGCCCCGGGTTGAGCGCAGCGACACCCGGGGTTATCAACGCAATGTTTCGCCCTCGATCCCGAAGGGATCGCAGCCCGCGCGGCGCTGCGATCCCTTCGGGATCGAATGCTATTCTTAACGGCTTTCCCCGGGTATCAGCTAACGCCTCAACCCGGGGCTAAGGGCTACGAACCCTGCGGGTTCAAGAGGCAACAACCGCCGGACAGTTTGGCAAACTGTTCGGTATGGAACGGCTGAGCTTTGATGGTGGTTCATATCCCCGCCGCTGCCTTAATCCAGCACTACCGATTGATGGCAGTTCAGGAGACGGAGGGAGGTGCAGAAAAGTTCGTTCGCTGGCGAAAAATAAATCCACAATTCCGTCTCAGCAGGACCAGACGTGTCCAACCTCCTGCGTCTAATAGTGGACGCAAAGTCTTTGGCAATTTGGTAGAAATGTTCTTGGCGAACTGGCGAGCAACTCCCCAGAAGAGGCGTTATCAAGTCGTCTAGGTATGCACTTGACGCCACCGCGTCTACAGGTTGTGGTGGTCGCGACGTTGTCACGTTATGCAAAATCACCGCGATTTGAAGCGGTTCTTGCCTC
>JAYTUF010000581.1:0-5434 GCA_043744755.1 Anatilimnocola sp. | reverse complement strand
TCTAATTGATGGGCGGTTGATCTTTCACAAACTGGTTGAATTTGGTGACACCCAAGGAGCCGCGCACGCAGTAAGCGGGCACTCCGGTTGGGGCCGTTATCAGGCGGGAGAGGCACTCCCCGACCGGCTAAAGCCGGGACTCCAACGAATCGTGATCGCCGCAGCGGTGCGCGGCCTGCGAACTGTTATCATCCCACCTGAATGAGTTGTTATCAGATTCCTGGCTATGTTATCGATAAATCGTTATCAAATGATGAGTATGATTTCGGTAAGATCATAGCGGGTAACAAGTTGCGTCCCGCCGTGGCCGCAGCCCGGGGAGTTGAAATCGCGCGCGAAACGGTTATCACGGCTGAGGGCGATCTGGGTGGTGACAGACCAGGAGGACTACCGCTACGAGTGGCCAGTTACGACGTGGAGCACGGCCCCTCGAACGGGGGCCGGTGTTGAGAAACCCTTGGGGTTTATCAACACGGACGAGCACCGCACACGGGTTTCACGGGGGTGCGCGTTGAAAAACCAGGTGCGTGAATCAACACTTGGTCAGGTGGCGAGAACGAGCGAGGGACGGGCGCCGCCCCGTCGCATTCTTCAATACGCGTTCTTCCGCTTCAGGACCACTAGCACCGTTTGCAGCATGATCTTGATATCGAGGCCCAGAGACCACTCGCGAATGTACTCGTGGTCGCACTCGATTCGCTTCTGCATCTTTTCGAGCGTATCGGTCTCGCCGCGCCAGCCGCGGACTTGGGCCAGGCCGGTGATGCCCGGCTTGATCTTGTGCCGCAGCATGTAGCCTTCAATCATCTGCCGGTACTGTTCGTTGTGGGCTGTCGCGTGCGGCCGCGGACCGACGAGCGACATGCTGCCGCCGAGCACGTTAAATAACTGCGGCAGCTCATCGAGCGAGCTCTTCCGCAAGAACGCGCCGATGGGTGTGAGTCGCGAATCGCCTTGCGTCGCCTGCGTCACTTTGGCGCCATCCTCGCAGACTCTCATGCTGCGGAACTTCCAAACGAGAATCTCGTTTCCATCCAGACCATAACGGCGCTGGCGGAAGAAGATGGGCCCGCGCGAAGTGACTTTCACCGCAATCGCGGTTAGCAGCATCGGAATGGCGGCGAACAGCAGGATGAGCGAACCGGCAACCAGATCGAACATCCGCTTCACGACGCCATCGACGCCGTAGAACGGGTTCTCGAAGACGCTGACCGCGGGCAGGCCGCCGATATCGGTCCAGCGCGAGTGGAGCATTTGGAAGACGAAAAAGTCGGGCACGATATAAACCGAGGCGGTCGTATCGCTCAGTTGTTTCAGCACGCCGCGGATGCGATCTTCGGCCCGCATCGGGAACGTGATGTAAATGGTCTCGATGAAGCCGGCCTGGGCATCGGCTACCAGGTCGTCAATTCCGCCGATGCGGCGCTTGAGGCCGGCGGGCAATTCTGGATTGCGGTCCATGGGGCGATCGTCATAGAAGCCCACCACCTTCAAACCCATGCCGGGCGCTGCTTCCAGATTACGGGCGAGTTGAAAGCCCAATTCAGTGACGCCGACAATTGCGACCGGCCGATGATTCAGCCCGCGCGTAAAAAACGCCCGCTTGAACCCGCGGAGCAGTGAGTGAGCAATGATCATCAAACCGGCCGTCGAGCAGGCCCAGGTGAGCAACATCAATCTCGCCTGGCCATGCCAGTTCGCGGCCGAGACGCCTAGCGTGGTCAAGCTCACCGCCGCCAACAGGGCGAGGGCCAGGCTCCAGGTGAGTACGGTGCAGAAGACTTCGCGCTCGTTCGAGACGCCCCGCCAACTTCGATACAAACCGGTACACTCCGCGATCAGCAAATGGCCGACGATGGCGAGGGCCCCGGCCACAATATCGTGCTGCGGCAGTCTGCCAATTAACCAGGCGGAGATGGCCAGGCCACCGACGATGGCGGCGGCATCGGCCAGGCGAAACAGCGAACCCATCACAGAAATCTGTTGCCGGATTTGGCGGGCAGGAAAACCCATTTTTGACCGCTCGCAAGACATAGTGAACGCAGGGAATGATGGGCAATGAACTCGCCCGACAAGCTTAGGTCACTCGCGAACCGCTGAGCGCGTCTTTCGGTAGGCAGCGACTGGTTGGGTCGTGCCGGTAATGACAACAGTCCTGAGAGGAGTTTACAAATTTAGATTCATATTGTCATGTCAGATATTAAGAAACTCTTCCAGCGCGTCGCGCATTACGGCCGCATCAGGTTCCACGCCTGTCCAGATTTTGAAACCAATCACGGCCTGATTGACGAGCATCCCCAGGCCATCGAGCGTGCGGCAGCCGCGCTGTTCGGCGTCGCGGATGAACTTCGTGCGCGGCGGATTGAAGATCACGTCGGCGACGACCAGTTCCTGGCGGAGTGAGTTCACATCGACGGCTACGCGGGCATGTTCATCTCCCAGGCCGATGGAGGTGGCGTTGATCAGCACATCGATCTCGGCGGGGACTTCATAATCGCCTTTCCAATGCACCAGCCGGCTGTGTACTTTCAAACGGTCGCTGAGCAGCGTGACCAGGTCCTGCCCACGGCCGACCGTGCGATTGACGATGGTGATCTCGGCCGCGCCGCTCAGTCCAAGCTCCACTGCAATCGCGCGGGCGGCGCCGCCGCTGCCGAGGATCGCAATCTTTTTGCCCACTGGATCAAGCACCGGCCGGAGCGATTGCACGAAGCCTTTCCCGTCGGTGTTCTCGCCCAGCAGTTTGTCTCCCTCGCGCTTCACGCAATTCACCGCGCCCATCAGTTCCGCGGCGGGACTTAATTCATCGAGCAATGGAATGACGGCCACTTTGTGGGGAATGGTCAAGTTCGCGCCGCGAAAGCCCAGCGCCCGCAAACCGCGGACGGCATCGGTCAACTGGTCGGCAGGCACTTCGAGCGTGAGGTAACGCCAGTCCAGCCCGGCCGCGACGAAGGCCATTTCCATCATGTACTGCGTGGGATTGCCAGCGACGGGCTGCCCCAGACAACAGACGATTTCCTGAAGAGCCTGCAAGGACGAACGCTGCGATGGATTCGGCACGGTTGACTTTCTGGATCCCAATAATCTAACGAACCAGTTCCTTCATTTCCCGCACCGCCCGCTCCAAACCGACGAGCACGGCCCGCGAGATAATGCTGTGGCCGATGTTCAACTCGTGCATCTCCGCGATCCGAGCGACGGGCGTGACGTTCTGATAATTCAAACCATGCCCGGCATGCAGCAGTATCCCGAGCTCGCGAATCTGTCGGCCGGCAGCGATCAGCAACTGCAATTCCCGCTCGCGCTCTGCGCCGGTCGTGAGCGCGTACTGACCCGTGTGCAGTTCGATGGCTTCGCAGCCCAGTTGTTTTCCCGCTTCGATCTGTCGCGGGTCGGGATCGAGAAACAGGCTGACCGAGATTCCCGCCGCGTGCAGCGCATCGACCGTCCGCCGCACTGCCTCGAAATGGCCAACAACATCCAGTCCCCCCTCGGTTGTCACTTCTTCCCGCCGCTCGGGCACGATGGTCGCCTGTTGCGGCTTGAGCGCCGCAGCGATGGCGACGATCTCCGGCGCGACGGAAAGTTCCAAGTTGAGCTTCACCTGCACCGTTTCGCGCAGAATCCGCACGTCGCGATCTTGAATGTGCCGCCGATCCTCGCGGAGATGCACGGTGATGACGTCCGCGCCCGCGAGCTCCGCCAGCATGGCCGCCGCGACCGGATCAGGCTCATACGTCTTGCGGGCTTGCCGGATGGTCGCCACATGATCGATGTTCACTCCAAGCTCGGGCATTTCGGGCGTGATCTCCTTCTAAAAATTATCTGGTCCCCTTTCCTCGGTACTCCGCGGAAAGGGAGTAAGGCACGGCTAGGAAAGCAGCGCCTTCACCACTTTCCCTTCCACATCCGTCAGCCGAAAATCTCGCCCTTGAAAGCGATGCGTCAGCCGGGTGTGGTCGATGCCCAGGCAGTGCAACACGGTCGCGTTCAGGTCGTGGATATGCACGCCGTCTTTCACGATGTTGTAGCAATAGTCGTCGGTCTCGCCGTGTGAGATGCCTGGCTTGATGCCACCGCCGGCGAGCCACATGCTGTAGCACCGGCCGTGATGATCGCGGCCGTAGTTGGTGGCCGTGAGCGCTCCCTGGCTATACACCGTGCGGCCGAATTCGCCGCCCCAGATGACGAGCGTATCGTCGAGCAGGCCGCGGTCTTTCAGATCCTTGACGAGTGCCGCGCTGGGTCGATCGACGTCGCTGCATTGCCCGCGAATTTGCCCCGGCAGCGAACTGTGCTGATCCCAGCCGCGGTGCATCAGTTGAATGAACCGCACACCTCGCTCGGCCATCCTCCGGGCGAGCAGGCAATTGCGGGCAAAGCCACCATCGACATTCGAATCGTTCACGCCATAGAGATCGAGTGTTTCTTTGCTCTCGCTCGCCAGGTCCGTTAGTTCGGGAACCGAAGACTGCATCCGAAACGCCATCTCGTACTGGGCGATACGGGTTTGAATTTCGGGATCGTTGATCGTCCCGGCAGCGAGACGATTTAGTTCGCCAACTCCATCCAGCATCTCACGTCGCGCGGTCGCATCGACGCCGGGAGGATTCGACAGATAGAGCACCGGATCATCACCGCTGCGGAACCGCACGCCCTGATGTTCGGACGGCAGAAAGCCGGGTCCCCATAGCCGCGAGAAGATCGGCTGATCGGTCTTGTTGCCGCTTCCTTGCGAAATCATCACCACAAACGCCGGCAGGTTCTCGGTCTCAGCCCCCAGGCCATAACTGAGCCAAGCGCCCAGGCTCGGCCGGCCCGGCTGCTGCGAACCAGTTTGCACAAACGTGATGGCCGGGTCGTGATTGATGGCCTCGGTGTGAATCGATTTGACGATGGCGATGTCATCGGCCACGCCGCCGATGTGAGGCAGCAGCTCGCTCAGCCACATGCCGCTCTTGCCATGCTGGTCGAATTTGAATAGCGATGAGGCACAGGGAAACGACTTCTGCCCCGACGTCATGCCCGTGACCCGCTGCCCCATGCGAATCGTCGCGGGGAGCTCCGTGCCATGATGCTTCTTCAGTTCCGGCTTGTGATCGAACAGATCGACATGACTCGGTCCGCCCGACATCACCAGATAGATAATCCGCTTCGCCTTGGGCGCGAAGTGCAACTCCTTGAGCATCCCGGGCCGAGGCTTGCCTTTGTCGATCGCTTGGGGCGCGGCGAACAGCGTTGGGTTTAATAATCCGGCGAGCGCGGTTGCACCCAACCCAGCAGCGGATTGACCAAGGAACTGCCGACGAGCGAGGATGGGATAAGTTGGTTGATGATGCATGGGAGAGGACTTCAAAATAATGGAATTCTGTTCGTGCACTGAGCCACCGGCTTAAAGCCGGTGGCTCAAAATGTGGAAATTATACGGCGC
>JAYTUF010000580.1:0-5464 GCA_043744755.1 Anatilimnocola sp. | reverse complement strand
GCCGGCAAGCGAGGCTGAAAGAGTTTCACGATAAGCTTTGGTCGTTGCGCTTTCTTGATCCAGCCTGCGGATGCGGTAACTTTCTCGTCATCGGGTATCGCGAGTTAAGACAGTTGGAGTTGGAACTATTGAGGGAACGCCATGCCGACGATCAGGCCGTTCTGGACGTGGGCACCTTGATTCGCGTTGATGTCGATCAGTTTTACGGAATTGAACTCTCGGAATGGCCGACGCGCATCGCGGAGGTGGCGATGTGGCTGATGGACCATCAAATGAACCTGCGCGTTTCGGAGGCATTTGGCAAGAGCTACGAACGCCTGCCGCTCCGCAGCAGTCCGCACATCGTGCAAGCAAACGCCCTGCGCATCGACTGGCGAACTGTGTTGCAGCCGACGGATTGCGTCTATGTGATGGGCAACCCGCCATTCATCGGCAAGCAGTTCCGCACGACCGAGCAGCAGGCGGATATGCAGCGGATTTGGGGGGATGTTAACGGCGCTGGTGTGCTGGATTACGTGACGTGTTGGTATGCCAAGGCTGCGGAGTATCTTTCGCAGACCAAAGCGAGCGCGGCCTTTGTCTCGACGAACTCCATTACGCAAGGCGAGCAAGTCGGAATTCTCTGGGGCGAATTGTTCGGTCGTTGGCAGCTCAAGATTCATTTTGGTCATCGCACCTTCGTGTGGATGAGCGAAGCCCGCGGCAAGGCCCATGTACATGTGGTGATTGTCGGTTTTGGCGCGAGCAACCTGGCGACGAAACGACTCTACGACTATGAAGCGGGACGCGGCGAAGCTGCCGTGCAAGAGGTGCAGAACATCAGCCCCTATCTGATCGCCGGAGGAGACTTTGCCCTTCCGAAGCGCACGAAACCTCTGTGCGATGTGCCGCCAATTCTGTTTGGTTCGATGCCTAACGATGGCGGCAACTTGCTCTTAGATAGTGCAGGAAAAGCCGCACTCTTGGAAGTCGAACCCGCTGCCGCGGCCTTCATCCGTCCGTTCGTGGGCGCTGAGGAGTTCATCAATGGCCAGGAACGCTGGTGTCTCTGGTTGAAAAACTCAAACCCCGCCGTGTGGCGAAAACTGCCGGCGATCATGGATCGAATCGCTGCCGTCAAGCGGCATCGACTGGCCAGCACCCGGAAGACGACCCAAGCATTAGCAAGACAGCCGAGCCTATTCGGCGAAGATCGGCAGCCGGAGACTAACTACCTGCTGATTCCAGGCGTTTCGAGTGAAGGGCGGAACTACATTCCAATCGGGTTTCTGCGTCCGCAAGTCATCGCCAGCAATTTGGTCAACGTCGTGCCAGGCGCTACCTTATTTCACTTCGGCGTACTCACATCAAGAATGCACATGGCTTGGGTCTGCCAGATTTGCGGCCGGCTCGAGTCTCGGTTCCGCTATTCCAACCAGATTGTTTACAACAACTTCCCTTGGCCCCTCGATTTGAAACCTGGGCACGAGCAGCGAGTTAAAGACGCGGCGCAGCTCGTTCTGGATATTCGCGCGGAATGCGGGGACGGACGACATGGTTACTTGCCCGTCAAAAAAAAGAATAGCGGCGCGAGCCTTGCCGATCTTTACGATCCGCTAACAATGCCCCCGTCACTCGCCAAAGTCCACGCTGCCCTCGATCGCGCCGTGGACCGCTGCTACCGCAGCGAACCCTTCCGCAGCGACCGCGAGCGCGTCGAACATCTCTTCACCCTCTACGAGCGCCTCACCGCTCCACTGCTGCCCGCAACTGCCAAGCCCAAACGCCCCCGGCGCAGGTCGCCGCCGGCTGAATGACAATCCCAGCAATGCTGGGTGTCGAATGCCCGCACAAGTGGTGCCGGCTCAGGCCAGTGTCGCTCGATTGTGGTTAATACATAATTGACAACTAATCACTAGATGCGTAAAATGTGTGCAGCGATCTTTGGCAAATTGGGTTGACAAGTGTAGGCGAGTGCTGCGCTGCTGGGATGGTTATCAAGTGGTCAGCGGATCGGCGGGTCGGCCCCTCACCTCAACCCTCTCCCCGGGGTACCGAGGAGAGGGGGAAGGATGACGTTCGTTCGCGGAGCGAAAGACGACGCACCACCCGGTGGAGTTGTTGTCAGATGTGTTCATTAAATCGTTATCAAATGCTGATTATATTTTGGTAAAGTGTTGACCGCAATGGACTTCGGGACGCTTAGAAGACGGCGAAAAACTGTGTGAGAAGTGTTATCAAGGGGTGCGGGCAAGGGGAGCCCATGCGGGCGGATTTGTGCAGCCGTTCGCTGGCGCTCGCGGTCATCACGGCGGAGCGGGATGAGTACGATGGCGGCACCCCTCCAATGGGAAGGGGCGTTGAGAAATGAGGTGGGTTAATCAACGCGCACCCATAGCCAATCGCGGGTGCGGCGCGGGTTGGTGTTGAAAAAGGTGGTCGCGAAATCAACAGATGACGACCGCCAGCTATGCGGTTTGGGATGCGGCGGCCAGGTCGGCAGTTTCGTCAACAGTCACGAAAAAAGCCCCGCAACCGGCTGGCTGCGAGGCTTCGAACTGATTGCTTAAGCCGCGATGCATTGCATTGCGGCTTAAGCCAGCGGAGGGCAAGGGGCTCGAACCCTCAACCCCTTGCGGGGCAACTGATTTCGAATCAGTCTCCTAGCCATTCGGTTACCCTCCGGGCAGTCTTTATTTTTACCTTAGGATAGCGTGACCGGCAAGGCGCGGTGAGTACGAGTGAGGCTGTTTTCGCGTTGGGTTGTAGCGAAACTAACGCGCGTACGGATGTGGGCTGGCGATCCTCTTACGCGACCGGTTCCAGGATGCGATGCGTCGGAACTGGCCGCCCAGGTTGGAACGATTGTGTCTGTTGCACCTGCAGCGTGGCTCCGCGCGACTGGCAGACTTTTTCCAGCGCGGCGGTCACTTGCTGCTCGAGCACGTCCGGCAGCGTCGCCACGCGGGCGTTGATGATGACCTGGACATTGCGAACCTGCGCTCGGGAAGCGAGCGACAACTCGGGCGCGGAACAACTGCTGACGAGATTCGCCACGCCATACACGCCGCCCGCTAGGCCGATCGTCTTCAGATGCGCCGTTTCGACGGACAGCAGCGCGAACGCTTGTTGCAATGTTTTAACCACCTCGAGCAAGAGCTCGTCCAGATCGAACGGCTCGGCCGCGGAGATTTGCAAGCTGCTGTTGAGCCACCCGAGTTCGGCTTCGCCGGCGGCATAGACGTCGTAATCGACTTCCAGATTTCGCCCGCCGAAACGTCCTGGCTGATCGATCAGTTCGATCACGGCAGCAAACCCTTCGCCCGTCTGGGCAGACGTGCGGACCACGGGCGTGCCCGGATATTCGCGGTTGAGCAACTTCGTCAACTCGGCCACCTCGGCCGGCGCGAGTTGATCGACGCGGTTGATGACGATGAAATCGGCTTCCTCCAATTGCTTCTTAAAGATGTACGCCGCCTGCGGTGAAAAGCCGGCCCGGGCGTCATTCCGCAGGATGCGGCCGCCGTGACTGGGCTTGAGCAGCACGCCGTACGGAGCCACATCAAACTCCGCGGCGAACAATTGCTGCAGCGGGCGTACGACGGTGGCCACCAGGTCGGTGCAACTGCCAACCGGCTCGGCCAGGATCACATCGGGCCGCTGATCGGCGCTTAGTTCCCTCACGGTTTTGGTCAGCGCGTTGAAGTTACAGCAAAAGCAGGAACCGGGCACTTCGCCCACCTCGAAACCCTGGGCCCGCAGACTTTGGGTATCGACCAGGTCGGTGGCCTGATCATTGGTAACGATCCCAATCTTCAAACCGCGGCTTTGGTAGTGCCGGGCGAGCCTGCCGATGGCAGTGGTTTTGCCGGCGCCGAGAAAGCCGCCGAGCATGATGAAGCGAATGGTGGGCAGGGGCGTGGTCATGGTGGTGCGCGACTTGTGGAAAGGAATTATCAGTGCCGAATATTGGATTCTAAAGGGGACTGGCGGGCAGAACAACGAGCAGGTTCGAGAACCGCCTGGTCCCGCATTGTCCCGCAATGTCCACTGGGGGGATTCCAGACTTCCGATTCGTTCAGCAACAATTAACGCTGCTGCTAGCGTGATGTCGATAGCAGAAAATGTCAGCCAGTCCCATTGGCTGGGACACCGACCTATTGCCCGCGCCATTTAATTTGCCGGCGAGAGCCCGCCTGCCGCTGATTCGATCGCCCTCGGTTGCGTTTGAGCTTGCCGTTCTTGCGCACTTTCGGATATATCCCGCGAGCCACCGGGAACTGCTCAAGTAACGCGCGTCGGCAATGGTCCTGAGGAACACTGACGCACCACTCTCCTTCGAAAGTCACTGCAATGTCAATGTCGGCTTCAGCACCGGTGGTCAGCCCCGGTAACTTTGGCCCGCTTCGCCACGGCGGCTACGCGCTGCTGCAGCTCGCCACGCGGCGGCGAATGGGAGTGACCGCGATCCTCTTCGCCGCGCTGATTGCGTGCGATGTTTTGCTGTGGCAAACCCGCCCCTGTGATTTGCTCAATCTGCTGGACGTGGGCACCCTCGGCGGCGAGTTGTTGCTCCTGGCCGGGTTGCTGCTGCGTTCCTGGGCGGCTGGCACATTGCATAAGGCCAAAGAGCTGACGACCGCGGGACCCTATCAGTTCGTCCGCAATCCGCTGTATATCGGTTCGTTTTTGATGATGTTCGGCTTCAGCCTGCTGCTCCGCGATTGGATCGCCATTTGGATGGTCCTGGGTCCGGTGCTCGCGATGTATCTGAACAAAGTGCGGCAAGAAGAACTGTATCTGGCCCGTAACTTCCCTGACATCTGGCCGGCCTACTCGCGGGCGACGCCCCGGTTTGTTCCGCAGGCCTCACACTGGCCCTCGCTGGCGGGCTTCTCCCTGCAGCAATGGGCACAAAATCGCGAGTATCAGGCCGTTTCGGCCTCGCTGCTTGGCCTGTTCGCCCTCTGGTGCTGGAACCGCGCTGCGGTGTGAACCGCAAATTGAACATTGCGGCCCAAAGCTTACAATCGGCAGCATGACTGCTCGCGCGAAAGTAACGCAGATCGCCATTGCCGTCGTGGAACACCGCGGCATGTTCCTGGTCGGCCAACGACCGGCGGGCGTCGCGCTCGCGGGGCTGTGGGAGTTTCCGGGCGGGAAGATGCTGCCCGCTGAATCGCCCGAAGAGGCAGCGGTGCGCGAGTGCCTGGAAGAGACCGGGTTGGTCGTGCTGCCGCGGTTTCGGTATTCCGAACAGGTGCAGGAGTATGCTCATGGCGTCGTGCAACTCTATTTCATTGGCTGCGAGCTGATCGGCCCCGTCGCGGTCGCGCGCGAGCCGTTCCGCTGGGTCGAGCGCCACAATCTTGCGGAGTACGAATTCCCGGCCGGGAATCGGACACTCCTGGATGAGCTGGGAGGGCGAGGCTCCTGCCGAGCCGCGGATGCTTAACTGAGCGTCGATTGCAACGAACGGCTCGGC
>JAYTUF010000579.1:0-5493 GCA_043744755.1 Anatilimnocola sp. | reverse complement strand
GCAAACTCCTGCCCGCCGGCCGGCGAAAGCAATCGGCAAACAAACCCAAAAACTGGGCCAGCAATTTCCCCAGCGATGCGATATCCTTGAGCGACATGCGACGACCCTCCGTGGTTTCCGTGTGAAACTTTTAGCACACGAAGGGTCGTTCTTTTCTCCACCTCAAGTCAACAGCAATAAATCCCGCCCACGCCAAGATTTAGCCCACGTTCGCAAGCCGAAAGTGGCGCTGTCCAATTAAGAAGCATCCGCGCGGCAAGAAGAAGCCGGTACCCAAGCGTACATGCCCGAAAGATCAGCCGCACTTCGCAACGTCGCGCGTCCTGGCCGCCGCGAAAGCCAACAACAACCGGTCAAAACGAAAGGTCGGAAATTAAACTACAAAGGTCAGGGTATCGCCATCCACGTCGGTATCGTTGCTGAGGAGAGCGGGCTGGCTGAGGGAGAAGGGAACATCTTCATTAAGCGTGAAGCTCTCGCCCCACGCCACGGGTGAGTCATTGATCGGCAGGACGTTGATCGTCACCGTGGCGGTGGCGGGTGGATTAACGCCGTCGTTGGCCTGGTAGATGAATGAATCGGTTCCCCAGAAATCGGCCGCGGGGGTGTAGTTGAACGAGCCGTCACTGTACATGCTGACCCAGCCGTGCGAAGCGTTGGAATCGAGTTCCGCCGTCAATGGTTCTCCCGGATCGTTGGCCAAAACGCCAGGCGCACTTATCCCGAGAGACGAATCTTCGTTGACGTCATACGAGTCGCTAGCTGGTGGGCCGATGACGGTTAGCAGCGCCCGGTTTTCGAGTTGCTCCAAAAACAATCGCCCGCTGCGACCCGCATTCACCCGCCGATCACGGGCGGTGCGGTTCTTTGAGCGATTACTGGTTAGTGAGAGTGAGAGCTAGGGCGACGACTCATGGCAGGCACATGTTCCTTGAGTTCCGACGGGAGAGTTCGTGACAGCGTGGAACCTACGCCTGATTGCAGGAAACACAATCAGGAAAATGAAAACCTTTGCCAGAAATCAGTGAAATGTTTTTTAGGAAAACTTCACAAAATAGAGCAAACCGATACTTGCGGGCTGGCTGAGTGACATGCGTGTGTCACTGAATTGAGATGCGCCCCATCGCTTTGTCGCCCGGCTGCTAACAAAAACAAGCGGCATGAGGCTATTCGGTCATCCACTCGCCAGCTCCCCCAGTGCAACAGAATCGGATTGAACGGTCGAATTTGCGAGCAGCGATGATTTCTGATACGCTCGTTCGCGTCCGATCGCTTGACCCACACTCTTACCCGACACTACAGCATTGAGACCCGTATGCCGACGTTTGAGGAGTACTGCGCCAAGGCGGAGTCCATCGCCGTGGAGATCGAAAAACAGGCGAGGCAACTGCAACGCTCCGCCGTGGCGATGAAAAAAGCCGCCCAGGAAGGGGACCCCGCGAAGATTCGCAAAGCGGCCGGTCAAATTGACGAGGCCGCGAGCGAAACGCAGCAAATTCAAGACACACTGCAGCGCGGCTGGCCGATCAGCGATGCGAAATTGACGGAAGTGCTCAAAGGTCCATACGTCAAGGAACTGATGGGCACGGCAGCCGCGGCAGGCATCTCGTTGAACCAAGGGGACAATTATCTGGCGGCGTTTCCCGTCATTCTGGAAATCTTGCCTGAGGCGCGCGTGCTCAAACTCGATAAGGCGCGGCTGACAGCGCTCCGGCCGTCAACGGTGGTCGCGAGGATTCGCGCTCGGTTAAGCAAGGCCCACAGCAAACCGGAAAGGTTCATTGAAATTTTGTTCAAGGCCTACCGGCTCGTCGTGGGTGAGGATCTCGAGCATGGCACGACGTTGGTTGCTTTGTATGAAGCGCTGACGGTGCTTCCCGATGCGCGCTCAGCATATAGCAAGCCGGAATTTATCCGCGATGTTTATGAACTCGATGCGAGCAAGGTTCGGCAAACCAAGCGGGGCGCCACGATGTCACTCGCGGCGGCTACCGGCACCAGGTCCAGCGACACGCTGTCGATCATTCCGCCCAACGGCATGCCCAAGCATTACTACGGCATCCGCTTTGAAAGGGAGCCGTAATGGCTGAGTCGTTTACGAGCGGCGAGTGGGTCGATGCCATCAATCAGCACTACTTAGCGGAGTATCTGCCGGCCGGCGGTTCCTCAGTAAAGTTCGCCTGCTGTTATACGGGCGTCGAACCAGGCGAAGTCGCTGCGCGTTTGCAGTCCCAAGCGAAGGAACAGAGCTTCCTGGTCGCGGAGATCGACGCTGCTCAAACCAAAGTGCATATGATCGAGCAGATCTTCGGACGGATTGCCGATCAAATTCCCTGGCCAGCGATTGTCGATCGAACTCTGATGCAATTCGCCAAGGAAAATCAATGGCGGACGCCCGAGACTTTTTCGGGAGAAGGTGTCGTTGAGCAATTGGCCCGGGTGAATCAACTCGACTCACAGCAAGTCAGCTTGGTGTTGCAACAACAGATCGGTCAACACATTCTCTGCAATCGCAAATTAGCGAAGGACTTTCGCTTGGCCCTGTTTTGGCTGGCCCGCGAACGATTGAAAAGTGGATTAAGCGGCACCGCGACCTATCAGCATGTGACGGATTGGTTGGGGGGACGAATTCGGCTGATCAGTGAGCTGAAGCAGTATCAAATCTACAACAAAGTCGCGCGGGCCAACGCGCGGCATTTGCTGGGCTCGTTATTAGTGACGCTCCGGGCCACCGGTTATCCCGGGCTGGTGGTGACGCTGAACGGTTTTCGCTTGCTGGAAACCCAGCGAATTCTGGATGGTTCGCTGAATTACACGAAGGCGGCCTTGTTCGATGCCTATGAAGTGTTCCGAGAGTTCATCGATAGCACGGACGAGCTGGACGGATTGTTGTTTTCGATCTTTGTTCCGCAAGAATTCCTCGATGTCGCCAACAAGCGAGGCCGCGGCTTGGTCATTTACGACGCGCTGTTGTTTCGTGTCTACGACGAAGTGCGGGGCCAACAACATGCGAACCCATTGACCGCCTTGACTCGGATCAGCGACCCGCTGGAGATGGCGACATGAACGCGATTGATTACCAGCGGGCGCTGGAAGCACTGCGCAATGGAGTTCCCAACGCCGATGCGGCGAAGGCCCTCGGTTGCATGCAGCCGACCGTGCTGGACCGTTTTCGCAGTCAACTCGATCTGCTCGCCGGCGGCGATTCGCCGGGAGCGGTGCCGTGCGTGCCGGGGATGCTGATCGCCGGCGGATTTGGAACCGGCAAAAGCCATACGCTCTCGTGCCTGGAGCAGGAGGCGGTAAGTCGCAACTTCGTGGTCTCTCGCCTCGTGATTTCGAAGGAAACCCCGCTGCACGATCCAGCCAAGATATTTCTCGCGGCCGTGCGCGAAGCGCGACTCCCCAACGCCCGGGGCTCGCTATTGCATGAACTGGCGACGGGTTTCGACTATCGATCCGAACAGGCTGTGCCGTTTTACACCTGGGCGACGACGGAGCAGCCGCATGCCATGGTCGCGGCGTCGGTGCAGATCGACGAACGCTCGAATGATCCCGAACTCAAACAGCAGATCGTTGACTGGTGGTCCGGCGATAAGCTTTCGGTCGCGCAGGTTCGCACTGGCTTGCGGAGCATCGGCGCGAGCGACAAGAACATCAAGGCAGTCAAAGTCAGCGACTTGACTCCGACGCGTTTTGAGTTCGCCGCGCGGCTGGCTCGCGCCAAGGGTTTTGCCGGGTGGGTGCTGCTCTTGGATGAGGTCGAATTGATCGCCCGGTTCAGCCTGTTGCAGCGAGCGCGGGCTTATGCCGAGCTGGCGCGATGGGTGGGCGTCGTCGCGGGGCAGAACATCCCTGGCATCACGACGGTCGCGGCCATCACCGACGATTATGCGACCGCAATCCTGACGGAAAAGAACGATCGGCGAGTTGCTCCCGACCGCCTGCATCAGAAGGGAGATGCCGCGAGCACGAAGCAAGCCGGCCTGGCCAAACTGGGGATCAATCTGATCGATAAACAGGCGGTGCAATTGCAGGCCCCCAGCGACGACACGCTGGCAATTTCCCACGAGCAACTGCGCCGCATCTATGCCAGCGCTTACGGTTTCGTGCCACCGGGTGGCGTTCCTGCCTTGGGCACTGGTCCGCTGCTCCCCATGCGGTCGCATGTCCGTCGCTGGATCACGAATTGGGATTTGCAGCGGCTGTATGGCGCTGGCGAGCATACGCTCATTGAAGAAGAACCCATCCAGCAAGACTATCGAGAAGACCCGGATGCGATGCTGCCAGCGGAGGAGCGCGCGGAGTTTGCGGAATGAGCCTGGTCATAGAGTTCATTCGGCCAGACGGCACGCTGCTGCGTCATGTCGATGTTGGGTTTGAGTTTCTGGATGCGGCCGATATTCCACTCGCGAATGCGGAGCGGCCGATACGCGTCGAGATGGGCGGCAATCTATTCTGCCCTGCTATTCCCTTACCGGATGGATTGCAAACACGGGTTCGAGTTGCGGCGTCGAAGTTGGTCTTGGAGGGAGCATCACCGTGGGTGAAGGCTCAAGTGATGATTGACGGCGAGGCCTTTGAGTTGACGGCAAGGGTCTCTGTGGAGTTGCGCCGAATGAGTAGCGCAGTGGCTAACCCGCCGCTCGCTTCCCCGCCACCGACACGACTACCGCCAATCGCTTCCCCACCGCGGCCACGAGTACCACCGATTGCTTCCCCGCCTCCAACACGACTCGCACCGGTCGCTTCCCCACCACCTCCGCGACCACCACCGGTTGTGAATCAGCCGCCGCCGATCGTTGCCGTTCCCCGGGCGTCGCCACTCAAGTGTCCACAGTGTGGCGGGGAACTTGATGAGAAGCAGATCATGGTAGGAATACGTTTCAGGAAATTTCTCGCTTGCTTGCGCTATCCCATGTGCCGTTACACGCGCAACATTCAAAGTTGACCGGCGGCGATCGTGCGCAGCTCTTGTTCATTGGACGTAAGATAATGGAAAGTTCTCTCGCGGCGCTTCCTAGCTTACGCGTCGGGCTTCCGGCGGCTTCGCCGCGTTAGCCGGCGGGAGACACACGCCGCTTGTCCCGTCTATCGCGGGTTGGGACAGAGCGGGTATCGTAAGGGATGGCGCGCTGGTTAACTTCGCGCTGGTCAGCAAGCATATCACCCTGGCAGAGAGGCTCCGCGTGGGTTTTCGTATTCATCGTCCTTACGAACCGGCCGGGGATCAGCCGGCGGCCATCGAAGCGTTGACCAATGGCCTGAATGATGGCCGGAAGTCGCAAGTTTTGATGGGTGTGACCGGCTCGGGCAAGACGTTCACGATGGCGAACGTCATTCAGAACGTGCAGAAGCCGACGCTGGTGATGTCGCACAACAAGACGCTCGCCGCGCAGCTGTATGGCGAATTCAAGGAGTTCTTTCCGGACAACGCGGTGGAGTATTTCGTCAGCTATTACGACTACTACCAGCCGGAAGCCTACGTGGTGG